>JAJZKH010000066.1 GCA_021850955.1 Microcaldota archaeon | reverse complement strand
GCTAAAATATCTTTCTGTCCTTTATTATACTATAGGTGTTTTATTGGCAGCAAATGATCAAGCGAAGGAAACAAAACAGGATTGGGATGATCTTACAGATAGTTTCATTGAAGGAATAGACAAAACTATGCTTAAAGACTCAAGCTTTAAACTGCGTAATTTGCTCTTAAATCCAACTACTTATGCATCGAAACCTTCAGCTAATGAATCGTTAAAAAAAGCAAAAGAAGCTGTAGAAGAGTATTTTTCTTCTGTATTTCTTGCATTTAGTTCAGATAAAGAAAAGCTTGACAAAGAACTTGAAGGTTCCAGTGTAAATTTTGCTAAAATATCAAGTATTATAAGCGAAAAAGCAACACTGCTTGATATACCTTTTATAAAACCATACTCTTTAGAGGTCACCGAAAACAACAGGGAGAGTATAATAATAGAAAAATATGATCCTTCTATAGAGCTTCTTATAGGCAAATTGCTTTCAAAATCCAAGTACGTCGGAGATATCTCTGGCAAGTATCATGATCATACACTTGGCTCATGGATTTTTTCTTCAGATAGAGCGTATATACTTACTATAAAACCTCCTGAAAGTATAATATTAGATATAGAAAACTCAAAGGACATTATACTTTTTAGGCTTGAAGGATTTTCTAATCAGCTTGAACTGTTAAAAACCTCAAAATGAGATTGGTAACATAATGCCAAAAATATATGTAATAACTGGTGTTCCTGGTACTGGGAAAACGACTCTTGCAATGTCTCTCTCAAAAAAATTGAAGAATAGCATAGTTATAAGCGCAAATAATATTGCAAAAGAGAAAGGCCTTCTTATAAAAAAAGACATAGATGGGGCTTTCCCTGTAAATATAAAAAAATTAAATAACTATATTTTGGCAGTTCTTAATAAAAATAATATAAAAAATAAAAAATACATTATTCTAGAAGGGCATTTATTATGCGAAATGAAATTAAAAGGTGCTACTGCCATAGTCCTGCGTTCACATATAAAACAACTTGAATTACGACTTAATGCACGTAAATATCCTTTAAAGAAGATCTCAGAAAATATACTTTCTGAAGCTACTGATTATTGTGGTATAGAGGCACTTAAAAATTATACTAATGTATATGAATTACTCGGGAATAAAAAACAAGTATTAAAACAAGCTTTAAAGATAATAAGCGGAGATGCTACAATTCCGAAAGAATTTGATTTATTAAATGAGCTTAATCAAATTAATTATAATAAATATTTATGTTAAAAAATCATTTGAAATTTGGTGATAAAATGAAGGCCATGGGTTTTTATGAAAATGGAACCTCAAAAGTAATAAAACAAATTACAATAGATACTCCAGTTCCTGCAGCAGACGAAGTACTGATAAAATTGAAGATGACATCTGTAAACACTCTTGATTTAATGGTAAGAAAAGGAGTTCCTGGAATGAATCTTCCACTTCCGCATGTTCCAGGTATGGATGTTTATGGAATTATCGAAGCTGTAGGAAGTGATACAAAAAAATTTCATGAAGGTGAAAAGGTAATCTCAAATACCGTTTATGGTTGTGGCAGCTGCAGATATTGTATTTTGGGGCAGGAACAATTATGTCCTTCTTGGAAATGCCTAGGTCTTCATGTTAACGGCAGCTATGGTGAGTTTATTACTGTTCCAGAGAGGATAGTTTCAAAAGCACCTTCTAACTTTACAGATGAAGAACTTGCAGCTATGCCTCTTCACGCTTCTTTGGCTTGGCGCAACATTAAATGCTTAGGCAACGCTAAGGAAGGAGAAACTATACTAGTTCTAGGTGCAACTGGCAATGCCGGACTTTTTGCAATAAAATTTTCAAAGGCATTAGGATTAAAAACTATAGCATTAACAAGAAGTGATGAAAAAATGCAAAAATTAAGAGCAATTGGTGCAGACTTTGTAATAAATCAGAGTAATGCTGCTGATATAACTAAAGAAGTTATGGAAATAACAAATGGAGTTGGAGCTGACATAATAATAAATTCAATGGGGAATAATCTTGGCGATACCGTGGAGATGGCCGCTTATAATGCAAGAATTATCTCGTTTGGAGTTCTTGCAGGAGCAACATCAAGTTTAAATATTAGACGATTGTATCTGCGAAACATTTCCATATTCGGAACGCATAACGCAAGTAAGTCTGATTTGGATAATTCCATAGAATTTGCAAAAAGCAAAAACATAAAGCCTATAATATATAAATCATTTGACATAGATATGGCTGGAGAAGCACAAGATCTTCTCGAAAGCTCTAAGGCCTTTGGAAAGATAATACTCAAGCATTGGAGATGAGATAATGAAATTGGAAAAATACGAATACTTATACCTTGGATTGCCGCTTATATTATGGCCAATGTCATTTATAATTTTCAGTAATTATTTTGTATATGTCATGTCACTTTCAACTCTAATACTTGCTATTTTTACATTAGTTAAATATAAAAAAAATATAAAAGTTAAGAGCGGTAGCATTAAAAAAATACTTTTATTCGGGTCATTAGGCGCGGTAATTCTTTATCTTATATTTCTTGGAGGATATTATTTAACTATACTTACTGGCACAGTGATATATGTAAGAGAGATATACTCTTTGATATACTCTCAAGCACAAACAATATTTTTATTTATCTTACTGGCAGTTATAGGCATATGTGAAGAGATATACTGGAGAGGTGGAGTTCAAGGCTTAATTAGAAAAAAATCAAAGATATTTAATAAAGTTCCATGGCTTGGTTCATCAATTTTTTATGGTTTAATACATCTTTCTACGTTAAATCCAATACTGGTACTGGCTGCATTTTTTGTAGGTTTAGTTACTAGCTTAATAGCAGAAAAGTATGGTATAATAGGGTCAGCCATAGCACATGTGGCCTGGATAGAAGCAATAATAATTTTTCTTCCGGTATTAGTAATATAAGATTGTGTTTAAGATGAGCAGAAGAATAAATAAAATCTTTACAAAAGTATCTTCACATTACGATCTAATGAATCATCTTTTTAGCTTAGGTATAGACAAAAACTGGCGCGGTGAAACTGTAGCAAGGTCGATAGAAGCTCTTTCTAAAATTGATCATCCTACAATACTTGATCTGGCTACAGGTACTGGAGATCTTGCAATAATGCTTTCAAAAAAATTGGACAAACTAGGTAAAAAATACAAATTAATAGCCATGGATTTTAATAAGGAGATGCTTGATTTAGGAAAGAAAAAAGCAGTTTTAGCAGGATCTAATAAAATATCATTTGAAATCTCAGATGCTATGAAAACTGGTTATCCAAATAATTATTTTGATTTGGTGATATCTGGTTTTGCACTTAGAAATTTAGATGATCTGGAAGTTTTTTCCTTAGAATTAAAAAGGATACTCAAAAGAAATGGGAAATTTATTTTTGTTGACATGGCAGTTCCTGATGAAAGATCAAAAGCATTTTTCTTTAGAATATATTCATTCTTAATGCGCATAATAGGTTTTTTTGTAGATAAAAAAGCATATTCCTGGCTTGTTTTGAGTATACTCAAATTTAATAAAAAAAGACTAATAAAAATTTTAAGCAGTTCTGGTTTCAAGGAAATAAAATATATCGAACTTAAAATGGGAGTTGCATATATTGTTTCTGGAAGAAAATGACTAATCAATTTTTATCATATCTAAATACCTTTTAAAAATCTCAAATTTATTTTTATCAAGATATGAAATTCCAACCTTTATGTATCTTTTGTTCATTGCCATTGCCTCCTTAATGGCGTCTTTTTCATTCCTTCCGGACTTAATTATGCTTTTTACTACATTTGGTCTATTTGCATCCAAAATTGTTTGACTGTTATCTGATATTGCTAAATAGTCTTCAAGATCATCCTTTATCTGAAATGCTATTCCTAAATTCAATCCAAATAACTCAAGCTCTTTTGAAAAGTTGCTATTTTTATACTTTCCAGATATCGAAGTCGCAGTTGATATTAATGAAGCACTTTTAAGTTCTATTATTTTTAAGCACTCTTCTATTTCTGGTACCTTCTTTAATCTTTGATATCTAAAGTCCATCGCTTCTCCAGCTGACATCTTCATTGCTGTTTCTGCCATTATATCTATTAAGTTTTTACCATATCTTGATGCATTTTGTATTGATTTTGATATAAGAGCATCTCCAGAAAGCATTGCTACCTCAATTCCATATTTAACATGAGTTGCGTCAATGTCTCTTCTTTTATTATCATTGTCTATTATATCATCATGTATTAATGATGAAGTATGTAGCAGCTCTATTGAAACTGCTATGTCTATTACCTCATCAAGATCCATATCGCAATATGAAGCTCCTAAAAAAACAAGAAGCGGTCTAAGCATCTTTCCTGGTTTATTTAATAGATGCATTGAAGCATCAAAAAGTTCATTGTCAAAAAACTCTTTTGATTCTAATGTTGTCAATTTTTTAAATGTTTTGTCCATAGCAATTCTAATATCTTTGCTAAATTTATCATTATACTCATTTTTGTAACTCAATCAAACAACTCTTACAATTAAAAATGCAAAACTCAAAAGGAAGATATATAGAAATGCCATAATAGAATTTAAACCCATTATCTTTTCGTGGGTTTTAGGATCCTTATAATTTTCTATTCCTCTTCCTACTAAATACATTCCTGGTATTAGTGCAAATAGGATTAAAAATGTAATTGGCAGAAATCTTTCTACCATTCCATATCCTAGTAAAAGATATCCTATGGCTTGAAATACAAAGTATAAACCTGAATAATTTTTCTGACTAGACAGCATTATTACCATATTTCTTCTGCCATATTTCTTATCAGCTTTCCTGGTTTATTTAATAGATGCATTGAAGCATCAAAAAGTTCATTGTCAAAAAACTCTTTTGATTCTAATGTTGTCAATTTTTTAAATGTTTTGTCCAT
>JAJZKH010000065.1 GCA_021850955.1 Microcaldota archaeon | reverse complement strand
AACCTAATATAATAGTATATCAATTATTTCTAGCCTTTATGGTAAGAGAAATGATTTAGGGGGTTGGGTCGCCCAAAAGGTGGGGTACCTTTTGGGCATTATATTTAAGGTGGTTGTTTTTGCTTAATCAGCTGAAGCAGCTACGTTAATACGTGGGGAAGATGAATAGAAACAATGGGAAAAAGAATAGAATTAGCAGATGTAATGGGTATTCTTTATTTTTTATAGAACCAAAAACTTTTGGTAATACTGATTATATAGCTAATGAGTTGATAACTTTAAACTCTGTGAAAGAAGTTGCAGTGACAAGTGGAAAATATGGATTTCTTGTGAAGTGTGAACCATACCACAAAAAAGAAAAAGAAATAATGCAACATATTAAAAAGAAGATAGGAAGTGTTTCGAAGTTAGAATGTCACTACTCATATACAAGATAATATTTACTTTAATTTAGAGATTAACTGAGAGTAGTTAGAGGTTTTCTTTCCATATTTAGTTAATCTTCTTTTTTTGTTTGTTATTATCCTTTGCATTAATCGTATTTCGCCTGTTCTTAAGAACTTAAAGATACCTTTGTTCTTTTTATTTAACTCACGTGCAATTTGATTAAGTGCTTTTTCTTCTTTACTCATTCTACTACTATAAGAACCAACTTTCTTTTCTATTCCTGAGATTAATGACTCATGATACTTTTTAATTGAACGAAGATCTCTAGCCTTTGCAGTTAGACCGATTAAAATTATATCGGTTATTTCCGGAGTAAAAATATTTTGATAACCCACTGCTAGCTTCTCAATAAATGCAAGATAACTTTTTAACTCAGGAGTTGTCATATGTTTTGCATTAGAAATTACATTTTGCATGCATATTGCTTCGTAATCTAAATTTTTTAAAAGAACCTCCATTTTTGCTACATGCTCGTCTAATAATTGCAATGACACTGCAGACTTTGGATCTGCAGTTTCTAGTAATTTACCTCGCCAAGTTTCTTTTATAATACGCCTTAATGCAACGCCTTCGAACGTTGTTTGAGGAGTTTCTTGACGAACATTATCTTTTGTTTGAATATTTACCATTTATACAACACTTTCATAAAGATATGAAATTTGGAACTTCGCCTTTTTTGTCTAGTTTGAAAAATCCTGTTCTTTCAAACTGAACTACTTCTCCTTCAGATAACGACTCAGCATAACTCTCTACATAACCTTCTTTTATGAGCATGCTTTCGTTATTGAATTGGTCGCCATTAAGCAAATTTCTTACCTCGTACAACTTACATTGCAAGAGATTGCCGTCATTTACCCACTGTAATTTAGGACCTGTAGATGTTTTTTCGATGTACTTTGCGGTTATTACATCTTTATCTATGCTTTCAATAGATACATCAAATAAATCCTTAAATCTCAAATCTCCTTTTACAATTAAATTATTTGCGTCATATGTATTTATAAAGAATATGTTACTTAGCGTGTAGTTTCTGTAACCTAAATCAGTAGTAGGATGTAACTTCAACTTTACAGATTTTTTATTTTCAGGAATTCCTTTTACCTCAACTTTCAGAGGAGAACCTATATAAAAAAGTCTTTTTGAGTGTGAATCTAAAAGTTTTTTATTTTCATTTAATAACATACTTATGTCTACTTTGCTTTCACTTTTGTTCATTCCAAATCTAAGTGAGAACTCCTTTATTGCAAGAGGTTTTACTCCTCTTCGACGTAAACCAGAAATAGTTACTAACCTGGGATCATCATAACCCCACAAATATCCTTGTTTAACAAGTTCATTTATTTTTCTTTTTGAGGTTAAGTTATCTTTTATCTCTAATCTGCCAACAGTATGTATTCTCGGTTTTCTTAAATTTAATAAATCTAAAATATAAAAATAAAGTTCATCCATTAACTCAAATTCCTTACTTCTAATAACATCAGTAACTCCTTTTATAGAGTCAATTATTGGAGTATTTATTGCATAGGTTGGCCAAACTGTATACTTGTTCCCTTGACGATAATGATTTGCAACCTTTATTCTGAAAAGAGTTGGATCTCTCATCACAGTATTCTGCGCTTTTAAATCATAATTTAGTCGTATTATTATATCGTCATTAGTTGTTCCTTTTAACATCTCTCTCCATAAATCCATATTTTCATGAACAGCCTGTTTTTTGTGTTTACATGGAACTCCATCGAATCTACTTTTTTTAACATCTTCTGGAGAACAGATACAAGCATAAGCTTTTCCCAATGAAATAAGTTTCTCTGCATTAGAGTAAATTAACTCTATGTTATCACTTGCATAATACTCTAATTCGTACTTTATTCCCAACCATGAAAGATCATTTTTAATTGCATCAACATACTCTTGTTTTTCTTTTTCCGGATTTGTATCATCAAAATAAAGAGCAAGTTTGCCCCCATAAACATCTGCAAACTCACGTTCTGTGAATGCAACCTTCGCATGACCTATCTGCATATAACCATTAGGCTCTGGAGGAAATCTTGTAATGAACTTTCCAACCTCTGCACCTTCTATAGTAAAATTATGTTTTGAGCTCTTCTCTGCTTTTACCTGCGCTTCCTTTTTGAACTCTTCTAAAAATTCAGAAGCTTCTTTTTCTAATTGTTGTTTTGACAACATATTTACATCAGATACTTCCTTATCTAGATATTGAGAAAGAGTTTTCATATCTGATTTTAACTCTGGAAATTTAGAGAAAACTTTGCTTATTACATTTTCTTTTTTTGCTTTACCATAATCTAAAGCATTTTTAAGAATTAATTTGTGTATCTCTTTTTTTTGTATTTCATTCAACATCATGAACCACTTTTTGTAATGCTGGTTTGATAAACTGTACCGTTTTTATAAACAAGAACAGATACATCAACTGGAACGAGAACTGAGTTACTAGGTATTGATACATTTAAGTAAATTGTTCTTGTTGCATTTGGAAGTAATATTGGAAATACTTGAGGTTTATTTCCTGCTGTTGAGCTTAATGTAAAGTTAACATATGTTGGCATGGATAACCGAGCTCCGGCATTCATACCGATACAATTTATTTCATTAGAAGGCAGTGTTGCTTTTAAGTTGTCATATAGAGTAATTGGAGTGTAAGAACCTAAATCTATTGAAAATACATTTTGTGTTGAATAGAATGTCGATACAGAGTTATTTCCTTCTAACTTAGTCAATGTAGTACTAACGTTTGTAGAGGTAAAATTATAAGTAGGATTTTTACACGTAAGAAATAAGTTTGCAACTCCTGTATAATTTTCTATTACTGCATTTGTGTAACTATTCAAATAAATAGTTTGAGCCACAGGACCTGTTGTTGCCGTATTTTGATTTGATGAAGTACTAGGGTTTGTTTGCAATGATGATAACACAGCGTATGAGGATATGAAAATAGCTCCTATAAAAAGGGAAAATATAACTTCAATCTTTTTTTTATTATCCATAGTATCACACAAACATTTTAATAATAAAGCTATATAATATATAGGCTAAATTAAAAGGCTTTCTGGAACAATGATGTTTTTGATTGCGCTTTGAATTTGAAAAATTAAGGAGATTTTATGGCTTTGAAAGAAGGAGATTTTGTAGAGATAGAGTACAGTATTTGGAGAGGTTCAGACAATAGTTTAGTTTTAACAACTGAAAAAAAACTAGCTGAAGAAAACAAGATATATGATAAAGAGTTCGTATACAAACCAAGATTAGTCATAATTGGAAAAGATAATATGATAAAAGGAGTTGTAGATGCACTTAAAGGTATGAATGTTGGAGAAAACAAAAAACTTGAGATAACTCCAGAAAATGCTTTTGGAAATCGTATTCAAGAGTTAGTACGTGTTTTACCGGTATCTGATTTTAGAAAAAGAGATATGGATCCCTATCCTGGAATGCAGATAGAGATTGATGGTGCAGTAGCAACCGTAATGAGTGTAAACTCAGGAAGAGTAATGGTAGATGCAAATCATCCATTAGCAGGAGAAAAGATAACTTGTGAGTTAAAGGTATTGAAAAAATTAGAAAACATTGATGAAAAAGCAAAGAGCATACTTAATCAATATGGCTTAACACATGAAAAACTACAAACAACAAATAAAGAGTTAACAATAAGTTTCGGAAGTACTGTAAAGAAAGATGGAAAGTACTTTGTAGATAAATCATCAGCAGTAGATGCAATAATTGCAAACTTACCTGAAGTAGAAAAAGTAATAATACAAGAAGAATACAAAAAAGACTCTGAAAATAAGGAGTAGTTAAATCGTTGTATTTTTTTCTTTTTTCTTTTATTTTTATATTTGTTCTAATTCTCTTATTAAAAAAATAGAGTATTAAAAATAGAAGTTTATAATAATAAAAATAGTAATTACTCGTTTATGTTTAATGCATAAGTTCCGTTTACCGTAAAGCCTAATTTTTTAGCTATATCTGACTTTTCAACATTTAGAATAACCACATAGCCACTCCATTTTGTAGTCATATTACTTTGACCACAAATAGGACATTTTTCTCCTTGAGAGATTATTACTTTACAGTTACGGCATGCTTTTTCCATTTAGTTCACTTCTTTCCTGGACGTGGTTTTGAGTACTTCTTTATTTGTTTCTTATCTTTTGTTTGAGGCTCTTTTAACCACTCAAATTTTCCTAAACCATCAGGTCTCATCGTTAAGGCTATTTTTGTATCTTTAATATTATTTTTAAGACTAATTGTTGATACTTTTGCATATACAACATCGCCCTTCTTTAAGTTTTTTCCAGATGTTCTTGATACAAATGCGCTTGATTTTCTATCGTAATTTATGAAATCATTTGTTATTTGTGACATATGTACTAAACCATCAATCGGACCTAATCTTACAAAACAACCGAAGTCTACTAATTCGGATACCTCCCCAGTAACTACTTCTCCGACATCTAAATTAAATGTAAGTAAATTAAATCGTACATTGTGATGTG
>JAJZKH010000064.1 GCA_021850955.1 Microcaldota archaeon | reverse complement strand
GAAAAAAGATGTTTATACTATTGGTTTTGGAGAGTGGGACACAGAACAATTTTTAAAACTGTTAAAAAAAGTGAAAATTAAAACACTTGTCGATGTAAGAGATACCCCTTTAAGTCAGTATAAGCCAGAATTCAATAAAAATTCAATTTCGCAGTTAATGAAAAACAACAATATAAAATATTTACATCTCCCTGAATTAGGAGTACCTTATGAAATCAGACAAAAACTAGCCCAAAACTTAGATTATAATTGGTTTTTTAATTGGTACGACAAAAATATTTTAAAAGAAGACGTCTTGAATAAAAAAATAAATCAAAAAATTATGGAATTCCCTATAGCAATAATGTGTACTGAATTTGACCCAACAAAATGCCATAGACATAGGATTGCCTTAGCTTTAGAAAAGCGAGGTTTAACTAGCCTAGATCTATGAAAGAGGATATTTTAATTATAGCTAAAACCTACCCAAATTTAAGTAAGAAGTATGAAGAAACAGTTTGTGTCGGCGGGATAACCAAAAAAGGAAATTGGGTAAGATTATTTCCGGTCAGGTTCCGAAATCTAAAACCAGAACAAAAATTTAATAAATTTACGTGGATTGAGGCAGATATAACGCCGACTACTGATAAGTTCAGCAGATGCGAAAGCCACAAGATAGATGACTCTTCAATAAAAATAACTGGCGAATTATCAGCTAAAGATTGGGCTGAAAGAAAAAAAATTCTACTTAGTTTTTTAGACAAGTCAATAGAAGAATTAGAGACTAAAAAGAAAACGGAGCATAAAACTTTTGGTATAATAAAACCTAAAAAAATCATTTCTTTCTATAAAAAGCCGATTGAAGACTGCAGAGAATGGGAAAAAGAACTAATAAATGGAACACAAACTACATTAAATGAAATAATCACTGGTGAAAAATATAAAACACCTTTAGAAAAGATACCTTATTGGATGGGTTATAATTTTTATTGTGATGATACGAGGTGCAATGGACATAATATGATGTGTGAAGACTGGGAAGTTTTAGAGTTATTTAGAAGAATGAAACAAAAATATGGTGAGGATGAAATTGCCTTTGAAAAAGTAAAAGAAAAAGTTTTTGATTGGATGATAAAAGGAAGAGATTTATATTTTGTGGTTGGAACTGAAAGTAGATGGAATAAATTTTTAATTGTATCTTTGTTTTATCCACCCAAAGATAACTAAATATGTTTAACCTACTAACCTTGGTTAGAGTCAATAATTTATTTATAAGAAGATAAGAGTTACTTCTAAAGCCGATTTGCTATAGTATCGTAGCTGGTATAGCAGATGAATAAATAGAAATAAAATGTTAACTCTTCTTAATGTTACTTCTGCTCCAAGTGGAATTATGGATGGACGTATTTTAACTTCTTTTACCTAGAATGATAATCGCCAGTTCCAAAAATTTATCTAACAGGTTTTTGTTTGGTAAAGAAATTGTTATGCTATTATCGTCGTGTATCTCTACTATGTATCTGGATTTAAAATCATCTAATTTGTGTCTTATTTTTCTTTCTATACGAAGTTCGCTTCCGTTCTTAATTTTAAATCTAGAGTTTAGACTTGCTTCCGTTAAAGCCGTTGAAGTCTGCTTATACCGTATAAAATATCTATGAGCCAACCGTTAAATTTTAACATCTTTCGCCACTTTTGGATTAGTTGCAATTTTATTAATGCGCCGCCTGGTCGAGCTATTACTAATCCATTCTTACTCGAATTTATAACTATACTGCCCAAAAGCCCAAAAATTGCGATATTTGTTGGACACTGACAAAATAAAACGCCTTTCATATCATAATCTTTATCCAATGGATCTTTAGAATCTAAGATTGCTTCAATTGTTTTATCAAATAGAGGTCTTATATTAATCGATTCCTCGGCAATTTTTGTTATTTCAAAGCCTATTGCTTTATATTGTTCATCTGTTCCATTTTTTTGCATATTATTATAATGCAAGTTTGTTTATAAAGCCATTAAAATATCCACAAAATCACAATTTTTCATACTTGAGATTTTATTAACAAAAAGTGCATATTTTAGATAAGATTTGGAAGAACTCTAAAAAAGGAGATTATATCGATGTGCCGTTATAATTTTCTGTATAATAACGAAGAATCCGACCAAACAAAAAATTTATCCTTGACTAAGTTTTTATACAGTAAATAAAGAATAAAATTTGTTAACATCGGTTTGCATCTAAACCACAATTAAATAATTAAATAAAAAGGGCTAAATATAAACATGTCAACATTTGTCTTTTATGTTAATGAATGTAATTCATTCAAAGATCTTAAAAATGAACTTGCCTCAAAATTTAGAGTAGATCAAGGAATAGC
Source organism: Microcaldota archaeon (assembly GCA_021850955.1). The sequence continues at coordinate 2,612 of JAJZKH010000064.1, read as the reverse complement.
TAAAGAATATGAAAAAGACAAAATTTTTGTCATAAATGCCGGTAGAGAAGCAGTAATAACACTCTTCTCTAAAAAATTAATTGTGCAGAGCAGTCCAGAATTCCAGGATCTGAATAGATTGTTAAATTTAGTCAGCAAATATTTCCAACCGGAAAAAACAGAAACGAGACCACAAGATCATATAGATTTAAAAGAGGTAGACAAGGAATATTTTATAGGATTGGATGAATCCGGTGCAGGAGAATGTTTTGGATCATTATTTATTGGGATGGCCGTTCTTGACAGGAACACTTTATTTGGAAAAATGAAATATATAACCCCTTCTGATGCGAAAAATTTCAGTTTGGATGAGATATCTGCCTTGAACTCAGAGTCTAATAAAGTATCAAAGGAAAAACTAAAGAAAAAATTAAAAAATGTCCCTCCTGTTGAGATTGACAGAACAAACAAAACAATATTGTTAGATGAAAATTACATCTCTTTACTAGAAGAAGAAAAGGACATACTAAAAGACTCTTGTATCATCTTAGACAATTATGGGATAGGAACTAAATTAAAGAATTTTTTCCAGAAAATTCAAGATGAAGGAACGAGAATTCTGTTAGTACATAATGCAGACACTTATTATCTCCCCCCTATGTTTGCCTCAATATTTGCACGAAAGGCAAGAAACACAGAAATATCAAATTTAAAAAGAGAAAACACTTTAATTGATCCAGATACGGGAGAAATTGTACAATTAACTTCTGGTAATGCTTCTGACCCTGAAACAGACAAATGGCTGTACGCTTACAGAAAGTTGCACCCTTCCTCAAAATTTCCTAGCTTTGTAAGGGAAAAATGGGCAAATGTTAGAAGGGCACTGGTAGAGTACCCAGTACGTGAGATTATGCCCACTTTTAAATGCAACAACTGTAACAAAGATTCCTTAAAATTACAGATTGAGTATGTTAAGGCAAGTAACAAAACACACATGTTATGCCCTAACTGCAGAACAATTGTATCTATAGAAGAATTTAATAAATTCTTGGGTCAAAAGCAAAAAATAATAGTGATAGACACTAGTGCAATAATAAGTAGAATACTATCGAAAGACCTTTTAAGTTCAGGTTATTTCATCGGATTTAAAGTTTTGTTGCCCACATACATACAAACAGAATTGGATAAAAAAGAACCGGATAAAAAAAGAGGTGGCGATAATGAGATAGAAACAATCAGCAAACATAAAATTAAAGGTGACATTGAATTTCAAGAAATTTACACAGAGGACATTCCAAACTTAAAAAATGACAACAAGCTCATTTATGTTGCAAGAAAATATGGCGCAATGGCACTTACCCAGGACGCTCTACAAGGAGCTATGTCCACTGTGAGTGTAGGGACATTTGTATTCCAAGTAGTTTACCATAATTCTTAAAATAAAAGAAAAAGTGATGCAACCCAAGATTTCCTTGTCCTCGGCGACCTCATCGATCGAACCCTTTCGGGGCCTAGGACTCCAAAATGGTACCGAGCATCACAAAATATTAGAGTAGTGGGGGTATATATACCTATATCTAAAACTAGCTTGCAAACACCAAAACTTAAAATAGTTATATAAACCTACACAAATTATTACAGACAAACTAACAAAAAACCAAAGAAGCTACGACATGTCAAAAATGGGTAGTAAGGGCACAAAATCGGAACTAATAATTAAATCAGCCCTTACTGAAGATAGAACATTCTTACCACCTAAAAATATATAGAAATCCGGACTTTACAGACAGGAAAATGAAAACTGTGGTTTCTGTCAACGGATGCTTCTGACATGGCTGCCCAAGACATTACACAATACCTAAAACAAATCACCGGTTTTGGGTTGAAAAGATAGACCTCACATAAAGTAGAGACGAGACACTGGCTTTTTTGAGACTATTTTTAGTAAAAAACCAATAAGAATGGCTTTTATTATACATTAATTTTATATCTCTTTCGGCATGTCAATAACAAATAGAAGAAACACTTTCAAAATCGAAGGACATTAAGCCGAAGGCCAAATGAATTTTTTAGCGATCGCAAAAGGCTAAATAATCAAGGATTTATTTAGATAGCGCTAAGATTCTAAATGAATATAAAACAGAAAATCGATGTAGCCACAGCAAAAAAGATCCTTGCGTCTATACCTAATGCTATACAATACTTAAAAGAACTTAAACTCTTAGATGCTTCGAAATTTTCAAATATAAAATCTTTAGAGCATTCAGTCTGGAAAAATGTAGTAGATACTTGGGATTATGAAAAGTCTTTAGTTGTAATAAGGGAATTATTTAAAAGCACTGACAAATACAAAAATGGTAAAAATGCCGGTAAAGAATTCAAAGAGCTTATAAAAGAATGGGAAGCTAAGAATCTTGGCCCAATAAAATGGCCATGCACACAAGGGCAGTTTGAAACTTTAGTACAAGAGTTAAATAATAGAAAAATAAGCGGAGACGAAAAAGATTCTAAAGTTTCAAGAAGCGCAATACAATACCGACGCATGAAAGAGCTAAATACAGCAAGAAATGATTTTCTAGAGTTTCAAATATTTGAAAGAAATAAAAATATCCTACCAACCTTAAAACACGTTA
>JAJZKH010000063.1 GCA_021850955.1 Microcaldota archaeon | reverse complement strand
TCAATAATGTTTATTTTAGGGATAATACTAATTGTTTTTGGAGTATTAAGGAAAAATTACTCTAAAACAGAGATTCAAAACTATGAAACAAAGGTTAATGAAATCTACAAAGGTATTAATAAAAAATCTAATAAAAGGACTAAAAATAAAAAAAGTAATAAGAAAAAAGTTAGAAAGTAATCAATAAGCATATAATTTGTTATGAGAGTATATCTCATATTTAGAGAAATTAGTTTTATCCTTCGAAATAACTAAAAATATAACAAGTAATAAAGAACTTATTACATATAATATAAACATGGATAGTTTACAGGAGAGAATTGCAGGGGAGATAGCATTATCTGACACTCCTGGAAGCACAATGAAAAAGTGGAGAGAGTTGTTCGGGATATCACAAGTTGAACTAGCACATTATCTTAAAATTTCTACATCAACAATAAGTGATTATGAAGGAAATAGAAGAGCAAGCCCAGGAGTAGGAATAATAAAGAGATTTATCCAGGCTTTAGTAACAATAGATAACCAAAGAGGCGGAGAGGTAATAAGAAATCTAGAAAAGTTCAGCAAAGGAATTAAAAATAATGATGAGGGATCTTTTTACTTTATTCATGATTTTTCTGCTCCAATAACAGGTACAGACATAGTGAGATTAATTGATGCGAAGGTAGTCACTAATCCAAATTACCTAGATTCAATGAAGTTATTTGGTTATACCTTATTAGATAGTCTAAGAGTCATACTTGAGATTTCGCCTTCAGAGTACCCTAGATTGTTTGGAGCTACAAATGAACGTGCGTTTATCTTTGATCAAGTAAGTACTGGAAGGTCACCAATGGTAGTTGTACGAGTAGCACCAATAAAACCTAAATTGGTAGTAATACAAAATCTCGATACAGTAGATAAGTTAGCAATTAAAATTTCACAAATAGAAAAAATACCGTTGCTTACTACAAAACTAAACGCTGAAGAAATTAAAATGAGATTAAATAATATTTAAATTTTTTACATGAAATTATTTTGTTTTTATTTTATTTGTCATTAATTTCAAATTTATTTAAAAGAAGTAAGTTGAAACCGTTATCTGTTATCTCAAAAGGAACACCGGAATACATATGTTCTGTTCCTCTCATCTTGATTATTTCTAAAGTAGGAACTCTGTTTTCTGAGTTAGTTCCAGTAAAAAATAAAGATATAAAACCATCATAAATATATGATTCTGGTTGATAAAAAACATTTGGTTTTTCGTAGTTATTTTCCTCTATAAGTAATAAAGATGTTATATTATTTCTTTTTAAAACTGAGGATAAACTTATTGATAAAGATCTATAGTCTAACAACTCAGGGATAAATAATCTTATCACAGAGATTGAGTCAATAACTATTCTTTTTGCTTCATGTGATCGTATCATTGACTCTATTTCAGATATGAAGCTACCAAATGTATATGCATTTCCATCTCTGTTTCTTTGTATATATTGTTTTGTATCTTGTGAGTCTAAGATGGTTATTTTTCCTTTTTCTATGAACGAATCTATATTGGTAAAGGAACTAAAAGCAGATTTCGCATTCTGGACTATATCTTCATTGTCTTCTTCAAAAGAAAATAGAATACCGTTTTCGCCTTTTTCTGCTCCTCTATAAAGAAACTCAAAACCTAGTAATGTTTTACCGACACCCGGACCTCCTTGAAGTATTATTTGGTTACCTGAAGGTACTCCGCCTTTCAACATTAGATCAAGACCAGGTATACCGGTAGGTTTTTTAATTCTCATTATAGACACGATTGCAAACGCGCTACATAACAATAGGTAAATACATTTTTATATGTTCTTACTTTTGATTAGTATAAAAATAAAATAGATATGTTATTTAAAGTATTTTAATCAATGAATTAATAATAATGTGATTCCATGACAGAATTATTTAACTCAGCAATGGGAGTTATAGAAAAAAACATTGTAAATTTTTTAATAATGATTGTAGCTTTCTTGGTAATATCATTAGTAGTAGCTGGAGTATTTTCAGTTATAATCAACTTGATTTTTGTAGGTTTTTTAAGTTATTTAATTAATGGAATAGAGTTTGCAGTAGTATTAGTAATCCTTGCATGGTATATAGCATCTTTAGCTGAAATATCTAAAGAAATGATAAATAATAATTCAATTGATTATGTAAAATCTATTAAGACCGGATTAAACAATATTAAAAAGAACTCCTCTGCTTTGATTGTAATAGCTGCTTTGGGATTTGTTGGCGGTTTTATAGTCCAGTCTGTTTTTGGATATGGATTTATTAATCCTTATAATTTTGGAGGCAGCGTAATAGAAGGTATTTTTTATGCTCTTGCAGTAGGAATTGCATTATCAGAGTTTGTAGGGAAAAGCAATGGACTTAATTTTACAAAGTTATTTGATAAGATAAATAAAGTTTCTCCTAATTCAGGAATAACTCTTTATATAATTACTATAATTTCAATAATACCAGGAATAGTAATATTGCAATTTTTACTAGTTGGTTTGCCAGTAGTAATAATAGTTCTATTTAATTCTGGAACACATACAAATACAACTACTCATAAAAAAGAAACTGAAAATAAAAATAATAAGACGCAAAAATGAGTTTTCATGGAATACAAATTAAGATGTCTTACTTGCAATAAAGTTTATGAGAGCACTTATGATTCGCAGCTATGTGATAAGTGTCATGGAGTCTTGGAGGTAGAGTATAACTTTATAAGTGAGTCTTTCATTAACATACCTGATTCATTTTGGGGTTACTCTAATATTTTACCTGACTCTAAATCGTATAAGAGATACTCAGTAGGTTTAACTAAGTTATTAAGAAGTAATTTAAATGAAAACTTATTTTTTAAACTTGAATTTCAAAATCCGACAGGTTCATTTAAGGATCGTGGTTCAGTAATTGAGCTAGCCAAAGCAAATGATTATGGGTATAAAAGAGTAGTTTGTGCTTCAACAGGCAATATGGCTTACTCAATAGCATATTATGCAAAACTTTATGGAATAAAGGCAACTGTTTATGTAAGCAAAGATGCAAATAAAGATAAATTATATGATATAAGCAAAACAAGCAACGCTACGATAGTTAAGGTAAATGGGGATTTTACAATGGCACAGAAGCTTGCTGAAAAACATGCATTCAAAAAAAGAGAGTTTCTTACTGGAGATTATTGTTATAGAAAAGAAGGCCAAAAAACAATAATATATGAAGTACTTGCACAGTTAAGAAACACTAGGAACATAATAGTACCTATAGGAAATGCTACTTTATTATCAGGAATGCTAAAATCTCTAAAGGAGATTAAGGACAATTATCCAAAAACACATCTGCCAAAGATAATCGGAGTGCAATCAGCTGTTTGTAAGCCTTTATATGATGCTTATAAAGAAGAGTCTGTGATTAGATATGAAAAGCCAAAAACAAAAGCAGATGCAATTGCAGTAGGATATCCTACCTTTGGGCCACAAGCTTTGAGTTATATGAAGAACTTGACTCTACAATAGTAACAGTAACTGAAACTGAAATGAAAAATGAGCAGAAGAAATTCTATGAGGAGTATGGTTTGATAGTAGAGTTAGCTAGTGTTGCGCCTATTGCTGCATATAAAAAACTTAAGTTACAAAATAGCGAAACTGTTGCAATTATAACGGGTAAGAATGTTTAGATTGATTTTTTGATCTTTTCTGCTGTTTTAATTAGTTCTTCTGTAGATTTTTGAGGACCTAATTGAGTTGTTATGTATCCAGGATATCTTTCGAAGTACACCTTGTCTTTTGCCCATATCTCTTCAAATGTTTCACTTAAACCATGAATTGGATATAATTTAACATGAAGATGATTTATCCCTAATCCTTCTATCACCATAGCTGTTCTTTTTACATTTAATCCTTTATCTAAAATCTTTCCAACTTTTTTAGCAGAAATGAGTATATTTATATATTCTGAATCACTTAAGTTGAACGCATAAGATTCAAGATGTTTCTTAGGTATTACAATACTCATTCCTTCTGTATTTGGATTTATATCAAGAACTGCAAGATGATTTTCATCTTCGTATATTTTCACTGAAGGAATTTCACCAGATATTATTTTACAAAATATACAATTTTCCATTATATCACAAATATATAATATTAAATAGTATATTATAAATTAGTTTTAATATTAAAATGTGTTCTAATGCGATTGTGGTCAGTCAAGTTGTCATATTTGGATACGATGGGATTACTTGCGGTGTGGAGAGAGGGATTACTGGCAAAAAAAGTACTAGAAGGTAAAACAAATGGATATAAAAATCATCCTCAGTTAGATCGCTTTAAATCATTAGACAATCCATTAATTGGAATTAATACGTATTTAAATGAAGTTTACTTAGAATCAGTTTCCAGAGGTTATGAATTCTCTAAAAATAAAATAGATTCTTCACTAATAAGTAAAGATCTTCGAGTTCCATTAAACGATGAACAGCTAGGTTATGAATTTAAGTTATTAAAAGCAAAACTTAAAATTAGAGATAATAAAAGTTATCAAAAAATAAAAGATATTAAAAAACCGGAACATGTCTCAATTTTTGTTTTAAGAAAAGGCCCAGTAGAAAAATGGGAAAAAATAAAAAAACTTATTTGATTATTGTTACATTAATTTCTTTTATATAGTTACTATTGCTAACGTTTATAGGTACTTCAGCACCAACTATCGTTGTATTGTATAATGAAAATGACTTACCAGAGTCTATTATAGGATAAGTGAAGCCAATAAGATAACAATTGGATATGCTTACACCAGTAGTATTCACATTGGCAAATGTTCCACCACTTGTTGCGTATATAGTATGGTCATAACAATTTATTACGCTATTATTTGTTATTTTTCCATTTAAGTCATTTATAACGTAACATGTATTTCCATATGGATAAATCATATCACTTTGGAAGCTTACAAAACCAGAGTTAGCAAAAGTTAA
>JAJZKH010000062.1 GCA_021850955.1 Microcaldota archaeon | reverse complement strand
TGTGCACATATATATATATTAGGTTATATATTTATTAGTAGTTAATTATGCAAACGCAAAAAGAGGTTGTACATTATCCAACACTTAAAACTATACTCGCTATCGAAGATGCCGTAAAGTCAGCAAATAAACCAGTTAGCAGAAACCAAATACTTGCAAAGATGCCTACAAAGGTTATGCGCTCAACTCTAAACTTAGCGTTAGATTACATGGAAAAACGCGGTTTGGTTCTTGAAACTAAAAAAGGTTTTATATGGACTTTCAATCCTAGCAAGAAGCTCGAGTTTGCAGAAGAAGAAGGTTTGGAGGTGTGAATTTGACAGAAAAGCGTGTTTCAATAAAACTACTCGGAGATGCTAAAGAGTCATACATGAAACTTAAAAAAATGATAGAAGAAGAACACAAGAAAGGTATAGAAAATTCATTTAATCAAACACTTTTCAGATCGATAGAAAATAAGATAAGTATACTAAAACGTGAATATGACTCAGGAATACATATACCTAAAAATAAAATAGGTAAAAAATATTTATTAAAATATGATGTTACAAATCTTTGGAAAGTTAATATTTCAGGAGGTTGGAGAATTATATACACAATCAAACAACCACAACGAGATAATACAGAAGTTGAAATACTTTTAATATGACTTGATGTGCTAGATATAGTAAATCATGAAGATTATAACAAAATATTTGACTACAGAGATAAATAATTATTTTTAATATGTAGAAATAATAAATTAAATGTGCAGGGGGAGAGATTTGAACTCTCGCACCCGCTAAAGGAACGGGTCCTAAGCCCGTCGCATTTGGCCAAGCTCTGCCACCCCTGCTTTGTTTTAAAGTAATTTATGTAATTTATCCTTCAAATATATATTTATAACCTTGATAAATGGATTTTGTGTTAATAATTGAAATTAAGAATATACATAAAACATATATAATTTAAGATTAAATTTTAGATTAATACTTAGTAATGAGTAATAATAAGGATATTTATGGTGACCACTAAATATGTAAGAGATAACATCGATAAAATACGCAAATCTATGGAAAAACGTAGAAGCGATTATCCATTAGATGAACTACTTAAATTAGATGAAGATTCTAGAAAGATACATACTAAAATTCAAGATTTACAGAAACAGAGAAATGTTGGAAGTAGAGAAATCTCTGAATTAAAAAAACAAGGTAAGAAGGTAAATGAAGATAAAGTTAAAGAGTTAGCAGAGATAGGTAAAAAAATACAAGAGTTAGAAAATAAAACACTTGAAGAAAATAAAAGAATAGAAGAACTTCTTTGGAACATGCCAAATATACTTGATGAAAGTGTACCTTATGGAAAAGATGATACTGAAAATATTGAGTTAAAAAGAACACAAGGCATAAAGAAAAAGGAAATGTCATCAGATAGTGAGATACTTGAAAAGTTAGATTTAATTGATTTAGAACAGGCAGCAAAGGTTTCTGGAGCAAGATTTTATTACTTGAAAGGTGATCTTGCACTTTTAGAGCAAGCACTGATAAGATTTGCAATTGATAGATTAACAAAAAAAGGTTACGAGTTAATTGCACCACCCTTAATGCTTAAAAAAGAGTATTATAGAGGAAGTACGGCTCTTGGAGATTTTGAGGAAGCCCTGTACAAAATAGCAGATACAACAGAAGTAGCAGGAAAAGAGGATTATGAAAAATTAGAAGATGAATTATTTTTAATCTCTACATCAGAACATGCAATGGCAGCATATAATGCAGAAAAAGTTTTTGCAGGAAATGAACTTCCAAAAAAATATGTTGCTGTTACTCCTTGTTTTAGACGTGAAGCTGGCTCACATGGAAAAGATACTAAAGGCATTTTTAGAGTGCATCACTTTTACAAAGTTGAACAGTATGTAATAACAAAGCCAGAAAACTCAGAAGAAATCTTTGAAGAGATTATGAAAAATGCAGAAGATTTAGTAAAGGAGTTAGAGTTACCATATAGAATAATTAATATCTGTACTGGGGATATAGGAACTGTAGCAGCTAAAAAATACGATATAGAAGTATATATGCCAGGACAAGATAAATTTAGGGAGATAGTTTCAGGTTCTAATTGTAGTGATTGGCAAAGTTTAAGATTGAATATAAAGTATGATGAAGCTGGTAAAAGAAATTATGTACATACATTAAACTGTACAGGAATAGCTACAACAAGAATTATTTTAGGAATTGTTGAAAATTATCTTACTAAAAATAATACAATAAAAATACCATCTGCATTAGTACCTTATATGAATGGTAAGACAGAAATTTCAGGAAGTAAAAAAGTATAAAGATATTTATCCTTTTCCACAGTAAAAATATTGATGAGTTTATGAAAAATATGATGAAATCAAATATAAGCATATTAATGGGTATAATAATAGGCCTTGCAGATATCTACTGGACATATACAAGTTACTTCGATACATTATGGCTTGTTCTAGGTATTATAATCTTCATAGCTGACATAATTTGGCTTTGGATAGACATAGGATTTAGAAAATAATAGGTTTTAAAGTGAGTATTAAAATAAATAAATTGAGAAGTGGTGCATTTTTCTTAATAGTTACTGCATTTTTATCAATGATAACTGTTTTTGCACAACAAGGAATTGGAACTTCACAAATAATAGTAAATCCAACTACAATAAATGTTAATCAAGGAGCTAGTACTACAATTAATTACACAGTTAAGTTAGCTTCCGGAAACATATGGGGAACTGACATATCAGTAGTTAATGAAAGTGCTTTATCATCTGAAGGAATTACAGTGTCTTTTAGTGTTAATGGACAAGACCCTAATTTTTCAGGAGTAGCAACAATAACTACAACCAAAGCAACTAAATCTGGAAGTTATAATTTGCAATTTATTGCTACAGGAGACGACCCTACGACATCTGCAACTACATTTACATTAGTAGTTAATGGTAAAACAACAATTGCTAATAGCACAAATACAACATCTGCAAATACTAACCGAACAAATACAACTCAAGGTAATAACACAACTAAAACAAACCCTACTACTGTTAACACAGTACCATATGTAACTAGTAATCAAAATAGTAGTGGTTACAACGTACAAAATAATTATCCAAGTACTTCAAACCAATACCCAATGTATATATCGATAATTGCAGTAATAATATTGTTTGCAGTAATCATAATAAGATTAAAAACTTTGTAGTTTACTGATTTTTAGTTATTACAAATTTAAATATTAAATTTGTGAAGTTAGATGAAAAGCGATTATAATATTTTAAAAGAGATGAAACGGCTAAGATCGATACGTGGTTACGGTACGGAGTTAATAAGCGTATATGTTCCTGCAGAGTTTCAGTTAAATGAAGAAATAAACAGACTTAGACAGGAGTATAGTGAATCTTCAAATATAAAATCAAAACAAACTAGAGGAAATGTTCTTAGTGCGATAGATAAAATAATCGGTTATTTAAGATTATTTAAAGAAACTCCCAAAAATGGAATTGCTATTTTTTGTGGAAATGTTTCTGAAAACCAAAGCAAAGTAGAAATTGAGTTATTTTCAATAGAACCTCCTTCTCCAATAAATGTAAACATATATCGATGTGATTCTACATTTTTATTAGAACCTTTAGAAGTATTGTTAGATAATAAAAATACATATTGTCTTCTTGCGATGGATGGAAGAGAAGCAACAATAGGGCTTTTGAAAGGAGCGCATATACAAGTTGTAAGAAAGTTAAACTCTACAGCCCATGCCAAAGTAAGAAAAGGAGGTCAGTCAGCACAAAGATATCAAAGAGCAATAGAAGAAAGCATAAACGATTATGCCAAGAGAATAAGCGAGAGCATAAATGAAATTTTTGTAAATAATCAGTTTAAGATAAACGGAGTTCTTGTAGGAGGACCTGGACCTGCTAAAGAGGGTTTCATTAAGGGGCATACGTTGAACTATCAAATTAAAATTTTAGGAACCTTTGATATAGGGTATACTGATGAGTTTGGACTTCATGAAATTGTTGAAAAGGCACAAGAGTTATTAAAGGAGGAAGAAGCTGCAAAGGAAAGAAAGGTTATAGAGCATTTTATGCAGGAAAGAGTTAGAAATGGTCTTGCAACATTCGGTTATGAGAATACTAAAAAAGCACTTAACAATAATCAAGTTAAAATTTTGATATTAAGTGATGAAGTAGAGTTACATAGAATAAAATACAAATGTACTTCTTGTGGAGAAACATTTGAAAAGGTAGAAGTAGGAATACATAGAGAGGAAAAACACACGTGTGGTGGCGTTTTAGAAGTAGTTAGTGGTACAGATGTTTTAGAAGAGTTGATAGAACAAGCAGAAAGCTTAGGAGTCGAAGTGGTTTTTGTAACTTCAGAAAGTTCGTATGGAAAAGAGTTCACAATGGGATATAGCGGATTAGGAGCTATTCTAAGATATAAATGATAGGTATATGTTTTTTTAGTTAAACTTTAAGAGAATCGAAGCTTATACCCTAAAAATTAGATAAATAAAAAATAAAAATACTATTTAAGTTATACTCCGTGGAACCAGAAGCCTTTGTCGTTCTTCTTTTTACCTTTCTTGCCTCCAAAGATTTTTTGCATTAATGTTTGCTTTTCAGGAGCAGTGTGTTTAATATGTTCACCTAAAACATCAGGATGCTCCATTGCATACTCATTTTGCCATTCTTCAAACTTAGCTCTTGATTTTTCTTTAGATAACTGCATTTTTGTGTGATACTCTTCTTTCATTTTTTGCCATTCTGCTGCAGTGTATCCATAAGGTGGTCTTTCACGTATTGAAGGAGGATCAAATTGATAAGTATACATCTCAACGTAATAATCAAAGTCCCTTTCTGTTAGAGGACATTTTGCAACATTTACACCTTCATTTGCAAAGAATGTAATAAGCTCTTCTCTACTTATCTTTTCTTTTCTGTTCTTTGCTGTTTTAGGATTATATACAACTGTTATCTTACCTTTTGTGAACTCAACTTTTGCCCTTAATACAGGTTCTAATAACATTAGTCGATATTGAAGTCTTCCTGAGTTTTCTATACTAACTAACTCTTCTTTTCTTACATCAGATTCATGTGGTTG
>JAJZKH010000061.1 GCA_021850955.1 Microcaldota archaeon | reverse complement strand
GTAATACCTAAATTATTAGGCCTAGCTTCATCAGCAGCTCAGAACTTAGACGGAATGGTAACAAAATAATCATAAATTTATACTAAAGGTGAAAATATGGAATACATATATGCAGCTCTTCTGCTCGATTCAGCAGGAAAAGAGATAACAGAGTCAAGTCTTGAAGGCATAGTTAAAGCAGCAGGAATAACTCCTAACGAGGCTATGGCAAAAGCAGTTGTAAACTCATTGAAAGGAGTAAACATAAAAGATGTTATTAAGAACGCTCAATCAATGCAAGTAGCAGCTCCAGCAGCATCAGCCGCACCAGCAGGAAAGGCTGAAGCTAAGAAGGAAGAAAAAGAAGAAAAGCAAAGCGAAGAACAAGCAGCTGGCGGATTGGCAAGCCTATTCGGCTGAGCCGATGCATTGCATGATTATTAACGCTTTATACTAGTTAGCTATGCTTACATTCGTGCAAAAACGAAGTAACCTAGCCCTATATAAAGCTTAATCTTCTTAACATTTTAAGTATTGGTGTAATAATGGAAGTATACGTAGAAAAACAAAAATGTACTGGTTGTGCTCACTGTTTTGATGTCTGCCCAGTGGCAGTATTCTCAATGAAGAATAGAAGCGATCCTGATGTTAACTCAGACGTAGCTCCAGAAAACGACAAATGGAAAGGAACTCATGATCAAGCAGTAATTGATAAATGGCAAAACGTTCAAGACGGACATAAACACTTTGCTGAAAACTTCGAAGGAGGAAGCGGAGGAATCTCAGTAGGAGTAAATGGCCCATCATGTATACTTTGTCAAGCATGTTTAGTTGAGTGTGAAGGTGAATGTATAGTCATAAAAGATGACTCAAACAACGTCTTCAAGTCAATATACAAATAACTGATTTCTTGGAAAAGATACGTTGTGCTCATATTCTTGTTGAAAAACAATCTCTTGCTTTAGAGATACTTGAAAAAATCAAAAAAGGAGATTCATTTGCAAAGCTTGCAGAGCAGTACTCTCTTGATGGTTCAAGAAAACGTGGCGGAGATTTAGGTTTTTTCACAAGAGGGGTAATGGTTAAACCATTCGAAGAAGCAGCATTTAAATTAAAAGTAGATGAAGTTTCTGATTTGGTAAAAACACAGTTCGGTTACCACATAATAAAACGTTTAGAGTAAGAACAACTAATTAATTATTTTTAATTTTTAAATACTTATTTTTTTAGCAATGAATGCAAATACAAAATTGCAATTATAGTTTTTGCATCTTTTATTTTACCATCTTTTAACATTTTCACTGCTTTTTGAAAACTAACTACCTCTAATTTTATATCTTCATCCTCATCAAAATGTGTTTTTCCAGGAGTTAATCCTGTCGCAACAAAAAAATGCATAACCTCATTAAATATTCCTGGACTTGAATAAAACTCATATACTTTCTTTATTGACTTAGCTGTGTATCCTGTTTCTTCCTTTAACTCACGTCTCGCTGCTACAATAGGAGTTTCTTTGTCTTCCATATTTCCTGCAGGTATTTCGTAAAGTACTTTATCTGCAGGTAATCTATACTGTTTTTCAAGTATTATTTTTTTATTATTTAAAATAGGCAAAATTACTACAACTGCTCTCTTTTTAATTAGGTACAACTTACTAGTTTTATTATTTATTTTAATATTTTTTTCAAATACACTAAACATAAGATTTTCATAAATCTTAGCTATTTTCATATCTATCAAAATCTTTTTTTAAGCATAAGATATGCCATTCCGAAACCATAGAATAATTTAGATTTTGTAAGTTTTGAAGGTCCATGTTCTCTTTTAAAATACTTTATATCTACTTCGCTTATTGAGTACTTTCTCTTTGCAAGTTCTCCTGCAAAAAATCCCGTACCTGTTCTATATGGTTTTAAGTGTTTAATATCATCAAAAGCTTCTCTATCCATTACAAAAAGTCCTGTTAATACATCACTAACTTTTCTACCATACAGCAAACTAAATATCAAACTTAATGAACTATTTCCAAATCTCAAGTAAGCACTCATAGCTCCTTCTTGAACATTATTTAATCTATTTCCTAATACAAAATCAGCCTTTCCAGAACTAACTATATGAACTGCTTCTTTAAGGCCCTTTGTTTCATGAGTTCCATCTGCGTCTATGCTTGCAAGTATAGAACCCTTCGCAGATCTAAATCCTGTCATTAAAGCATTTTCTATTCCTCTATCTTTTTGTCTTATTACTTTTACATTTTTTGCTTGTAATTTTTTAACATACTTATCAGAACTTTTATCAACTATTATTATCTCGATATCTTTCCCCAATAACTCTCTCGCGTGATCTATTATTTTAAAAACAGACTCTTCTTCAATTGTAGGTATAATCAAACTAATGCTCTTTTTCGCCATAAAATCATTCTTAGTAATAATTCATATACGTTATTACTATATATACATTTATTATTTATTGTAAATCCTCAATTTTATTCTAAGGACTTTATTATCTCACTAACTCCTGCATTGGTTTTTATGCTATCTCTATCGAACTGTGTTTTCGAGCCTTCAAATCCCTTGTCTTTAAGCGCATTAAGTATTTTATCAGGAGATACTGATTTGTGTTTTAATGATTTTGTTATATCTGGTATTGAATAAAAAAATGGTATGTCTAACTCATTAGATAACTTACTTAAAAAGTTAACTGCTTCGGAGTTAACAAACGTATTATCTTCAGATATCATTTTATTTATTATTTTTTTATCCTGTATTTTTCCGAGATAAAACTCTCCAAAACCTTCATTTTCTTTTTTACAGTAACTACATTTTCTTTCTAAATCGGGTACAAAACCTTTTTTGTAATCAAACTCTTTGCAGTTTTTACAGAATGATGCAAATCCAAGTTCTTTAAGTGAGTCAAGAGCTTTTTTTGCTCCATACTTAACTCTAACAAAAACTCTCATATAATGCATATCTGAAATAGACAAAATAGGTTCTACTCCCATATTAAAAGTTGCAGCTACCTTTGCTATATTCATAAGTAGTATTCTAATTCCAGATTCTTTACATAACTTATTGTGCATGGGCTTAGCTCCATAAATCTTAATACAAGCATTAGCATGTGCTCCACACAAAACAGCTGTATCTGTGGCTGTAATCATAAGTACTGTATTGTCTTTAACAAGCTTCATTATGTCATTAAGATATGGCTGTGGTGTACCAAAAGGATCTAAATCTATAAAATCAAATTTCTTGTTATTAGGTCTTGAAGAAAACTCTTGTAAACTTACATTCTCAAAACTACCTTTCAAAGTATTTAGCTTAATATTTGAAAAAAGCATCTTTGAAGCTTCTTCATTTATGTCTATTGCAGTTATATCACTTATATTGGATTCTTTTACATATCTTATTGCTCTTACTCCAGTTGCAGCTGTACAATCCAACAATGATGAATCTTTTTCATTAAGCGTTTTTACAAAAAGAACAGAAATATCTCTCAAGGTTTTCATTTTAGGGTTATAAAAAACAGTGTTTGATAAAAGTAACTGTGCTTTTCCTTCAGTTACTTCTTTATTATTTTTTTCCATGTATCTTCAGTATTGCATCAAGAAGACCATGTGCATAATTAATACTTGCAAAAGCAGTGTAATAATCTTCTTTAGATAAAAATGAAGAGGTGTCCTTGTAATACATAGTTGATAACTCAACAACTTCTTGTTCATCACTATTAAGAGAAAGGTTTTCAACAAGTTTTATGTGCTCTTCGAATATTTTAATATCCTTCTCTATTCTCTCTTTTATATCCGTGACATCACAAAGTATTAATCTTCCATATACGGTGCAAGATAATAGTTTACCTCTGCATCTCCTATGTTGTATCTGAGCTTTAGTGGCTCATTTGATTTTAATGAAACTGTTACTACATTTCCTATTGGACATGATTTAACCATATTTTCAAGAAGTTCTAAGTTGAATGTAGCATCTGCATTCTTTTTCGATTCTACTTTCTTTATCATTCCTCCTTCGGTTTCGTGAAGTTCTTCTAACTCTCCACTTTCTCCTCTTGCTGTAACTGCAAATTGATCCTTTGAGGCTTTGAATGAAATATATGATGAGATAAGATTTGCGTCCTTTATTATATCCTTAAGTGGTTCTCCATTCATCTCTACGTGAGCATCGAACTCAACACTAGGTTCTTTTTCAACATTTTTCTTAACATCTACTAACTGAAGTTTGTATCTTCTTCTGCTTCCTTGTCCTATGAACTCTAAAGATAATTTATTTTCAGAATCCTTCATAACTAAAGCTTCTCCTTCTCTTGTTCTAGAAAGTATTTTGTTTAAATTATCTATGTTTAAACCTAAACTTACATTTTTATCTATGTTGAATTTAGAAAACGCTTTATTTGGCATAAAAAATGATATCATACTTATGCTAGAAGGATCCATTGCCTTTAAACTTATTCCATCATTGTTTATTATGAAAAGTCCTTCATCCACTAAACTTACTATAGCTGATACACACTCTTTCCAATACTTTGCATTATCTATTTTTATTTCCAACATAAGCTCACTTTAGTACTCCACTTTTAATACTTTTAATATTATTGATACGGATAATAATATATAATATTCCATATCGTAGTAGTTATATAATGTAATTTATATTTATTTGAATAATTATTCTTATTATGGAGTGTTTGGTCTTTAATGATTTAGATCCGGTATCAAAAAACTCATTTACATATTTTTTAAGTATAAAAAAAGAGCATTCCTTTCAAGATTATGGAATAAAGCATCATAATATCAAAGAAGCGTATAAAAATGATTCATTAGTTGCATTAAAAATTAACTCTGAGTTAACTACTGCAAATTATCTCGATGAATTTGGTTTTGAATGTATATATTTCATAAGTAAACACCTTAGTAGCTCAGGTGTATTTACATTTACAACACATTCCTTAGGAAATCCATCAAAAGAAAAAATTGAAATTAATCCCTTTGAGTTATCTAAAGCTGCTCCACAAAGTATGTACTCTTTCATCAAAGAATTTTATAATAACAATAAAAAACTTCCGATAACATATGAAGCTACTCATCATGGTCCTTTATTAAAAACTCCATCTTTATTTTTAGAGTTTGGGGGAAGT
>JAJZKH010000060.1 GCA_021850955.1 Microcaldota archaeon | reverse complement strand
AATAAAAAATACGATTCAAAAAATTTAAAATTAGTTTACCCCGGAATAAAACTAGAAGAATATGCTTTGGATAAAGATATACTAAAGAGGTTTAATTTGGATTTAAGTAAAAAAATAATATTTAGCGTAGGAAGATTAGAAGAGAAACAAAAAAAGCTGTCATTAGCTATAGAAGCAGTTGCCACTCTAAGTAAAAAGTACAAAAATTTCATTTATGTAATTGCAGGAAAGGGCCCAGATAAAGAGCTGTATGAGAGAATGGTTAAAAGATTGAACCTAGAAGAATTTGTAAAGATTGTAGGTTTTGTGTCTGATGAAGAAAAATATTATTTTATTAAAAATGCGGTGGTAGTTCTGCAAACATCAGAAAAAGAAAATCTTAGCGCTGTGATGGCAGAGACTTTATCCATCGGATCAATATTTTTGACAACAAAAAACCCTAGCTCCGAGGAGATAATAATAGACGGTGAAAACGGGTTTTTCACAGAGCCAGCTCCAGACAAAATAGCTGATAAATTGCTAGAAATTTTTAACATGTCGGAGGATAAAATGGCACAAATTGGAAGAAATGCCACAAATCTTGCTGAAAAATTTACATTGGAAAAAATGATTATGGAATACATAAATATAATAAATGAATTAACTTCAAATAGAGGATAAAATGAATTATAAAATAATAGGTATAAGTGCTATTAGAAATCCGCTTTCCCAAGGTTATCCTTTTTTGGAGTCTATCTACTCATTTTTAAACTGGGGGGATAAGTTATACATATTAGATGGGTTTTCTAGCGATGGAACCCAAAATATCCTCGAAAGGCTATCAAAAAATAAGAAAATAAAAATAATAAAAAAGGAATGGGATTACAGTAAAAAATATATAAAAGCGGGCCAAACGATAGGCAAGGCTTTTGATTCAGCATTGGACGTAGTTAAATTAAAAGAACGTAGCAAAAATTATGTATTCGAACTTCAGAGCAATGAGATAGCGCATGAGCAAAGTTACGAAGAACTTAGGCAAATACCTGAATATTGGCCGAATTTTGAATTGTATTCCTTGCCTTATTTAAGGTTTTCTGGCCCATATTTCTTTACAAGTGCATTTTTTATGAGATTGGCCAAATTGAACAAGAACCTACATGTTTTAGGGGATGGGACCTCCTTTGCTTCAACGAAAGATGTTACTTTTATGGAGTTCATAAAGAATGAAGCAAAAAGATTTTATTGGTATAGACAATTTGAACAGAGCTCTGCGTTTATGCTTCAGCGGGAGATTTTTAGGATGAGACATATGACTTTGGTGCCAATTCATAATCCCATTTTTAGGTATAATTGGATATTCCCTAAAACGATAAAAGAAAAGTTTAAATCGCATTCGAAGGTATATGGTTTTGACATGTATAAAAATATGTATGAAAGGATAAAAAAATTAGAAAAAAGGAATCTAAGCGTTAATGAATTTTACTATAATCTTCAAAAAGAATTTGCTGATGAGATAGGCAATAAGGGGGGGGGTAACGCTGATCATTACTCAATTAAATATGTAAACATCAATAAACATCCGAAGATAATGCGGGATTTACTCGATAAACAAGCGTATATTGTAAGAGAAAATATAATCCGAGAAATACAAAGTTTGTAGTTTATGAAACCGCTGCTATCTGTTATAGTCACTGCATATAACCGAAAAGAATTTTTGTTAGATGCATTGCAGTCTGCTGTAAACCAAACAGTACCGAGAAACAAATATGAGATAATCTGCATTAAAAACTTTAAGGACACAAAAATAGACAATTACATTAAAAATAATGGGGTAATAAGCATACTAGAAAAAGAGAAATCAGTTGGCGAATATATATATCTGCCCGAAAATCGAAAGGCAGAATACTAGTATTTTTAGATGACGACGATACCTTCAGCAAATATAAGTTAGCAAGGATACTCAAGATATTCAATGTATACAAAGTTGGGTTTTATCATAATGAAATGGAAAATAAAAATAAGTTTATTTCTATTGATGAAAATTTAGGGTATAGACTAAACTATTCAAATTTAAGCAATATACACAAGATACATGTCAGTTCTAATCTTAGTTCTATTGCTATTTTAAAGAATATTGTTATTAAGCATAAAAAATCTTTGGTTAATCTTAAAACTGACCAAGATCTATTTATGGAAATTGTATCTATTTTAGATAAAGTTGATTTCTATGAGGACAAGAATAGATTAACATTCTACAGGATACATGGTAATAATACTACTGCTTTTAATACGGGTTTTAAGGATTACCATGAATTAATTGAATTGCCAACATTAAATTACCTATTAGAAATTATAGAAAGGAAGAATAATAAAATAGCAATGCTTTTGCTAAAGCAAGTTTGTTTATTTTCTACTATCGATGCAGATATAAAGCTTTGTGTGCCAAAAATAAAAATAATTTGTGATGTTTTAAAAAACCTTAATATTAAATTCTTCTTTGATAAAACAAGCCTTAAAAAATTTGGGTTTGTTATCTTATATTTATTAGGGTCAAAACTTCCTTATCGCAGGCTAACACAGCCTTATAAACGATAAAATATTAGATAAGTTACTAGTAATGTATTTTATAAAAGCAAATAATGTATATCTTTTAAATGGAACCAAATGTATTGCTAATAATCTGCGACAGTTTAAATAAGGCATTGCTGGATGTATATGGTGGACCAGCAAAAACACCAAATATCCATAAGCTTTTAGAGGATTCTGTTTTGTATAATAATGCAATTGCACCATCTTCTTGGACTTTCCCTTCGCATATTTCTTTGTTCACAGGATTGTATCCAAACGAGCACGGCGTACACGAAACAGAAAAAATAAAACTTTTAGACCTTGCAAGATTAAATTTTGAGCTGAAAGCCCCTAGGCTACAAAGTGAGCTTTCTAATAAAGGTTACCTCTCTATTGGTTTATCAAATAACCCAATGTTATCTTCAGTTGCCGGTTTTGATATCGGATTTGATCTCTTTTTATCTTTAGATCCATTCCCAGTTAACAAAAATAGCAAAACTTTTCAGGAAGCAAGAGAGCTAGGCGCAAGCCAGTTCCAAATAGCTTTAAAATTAATTGAAAGTGGTAAATTTAATAAATTAATAGAATTCGCTAAGTTTAGGAAAAATGATAGATTGCTGTCAAAAGTAAATAATTTTCCATTGGATAAAGGGGCGTTCAATACTAATAAAATGTTAGAAAATGGCAATTGGAGGGACAAGTTTTTCATGTTTATAAACTTCTTGGAAGTACATGAACCATATAGAAAGTTTAAATCAAAATGGGTATGGGATAATGAAACGGGAACAAAACCGATAAGCAAAGATCAAGTTTCATTAATTAAGAAAGAATACATAGCTGAAATGGAATATCTAGATTTACAGATTGGTAGACTTCTATCCAATCTTAAAAAGGCGGGAAAATACGACAATACTCTGATAATATTAACATCAGATCATGGCCAAGCCATGAATGAACATGGTTACATGTTTCACAGTACATATCTGTACGACGAATTAACAAGAATACCGTTAATAATAAAATACCCAAATAACAAAAAATTTGAGCCTAAAGAAGGTTACCAGAGTCTTGTAAAGATATACTCTCTAATCAAAAGTATAATGGAAGGCGGTGACGATTCCGTGCTTTTTTCAGAGACGGCATTTTCAGAAGCATATGGAACAGCATCTAATAATCTGCCAGGAGGTTATAGTAGTAAGTTGGAATACTTTAAAAAAACACATGACAAAGTAAGAAAGTCCGTTTATAAAAAGGATTATAAATTAACAGTAAATGGTACAGATGGCATAGTTGAGGAGCTTTTATATAAAGACAAATCCATCTCCATAAATGAAAATAGCGAGGTATTTAAAGAGCTTATAAATGAACTGGACATATTCAAAGGCAAGGAAAAGTTTATTTTGCCAGAGCAGAATTAATTATTTAATAACTCTCCTATTATTTTTTGTAGTTTTTAATCATAACATTGCTATTAAACTTCAAGTATGTATTCTTACAATTTCTTTTTATTAATTTCAAGAGGTTGTTGCATAATTCAATTACAGATAGCCTCTGGATTCAATAATAAGCCAGTTCAAGGACTTCAAAGATAATTTTGAGATAGTTATGGTCCACAACTATTCTACAGACGGAACATATGAAATATTGAAAGACTATCAAAAGAAGTATCTAAATATAACAATAATACAAGAAAAATGCACCGGGAAAGGAGACAGATCGCTTTTAACAACACAAAAGGAAACATCGTTTCACAGTTGATTTTGACACAGTTTACTCCGATCTCTGTCAAAAATAGTATATTACACATTAAAAAACTATGAAGATGGCAGCCTTTTCTCGCAGTCAGATTTCTGCAGCAGAGCCACAATGGAAAAAATAGGAAATTGGATAGATTCAAATGAAGGAGGGTATAGAGCTTATTGCCAGGGCGATAAGCAAGGGAGTAAAAGTGTACTTTGTTCCTGCATTGTATTCAAAGAACGCCATAACCCCAAAGCGTGAGACCCGTTATGCAAAAGGGATTTTTAAGTATGCTGCAGGGCTTCAAGTATCATAGAGACAGGATAATATCCGAGGGTATAACATCAAAGAAGGTTTAATCACAAATACTATGCAAGGTAAACTCCTGATAAATCTTGCTTTTGTGTACTTAAAATTAGCCAATAAAAAAGTCTATAGTTATTCAAGTTATCTTTTAAATTCACATTTTATACTAGACAATGTAAATTTTGTAGATCCCAGTAAAATAGGTATAAATCCATCAGACTATGGATCTGATCTTTATTTTAGCAGGGTGCCTACAAAAATCTCAAACTCAATAATAGCTAAACTTTATATGTTAAACATAAAACGAATAAAGTTTCTGACGAAAAATGTTGTTCTTTTTTATGCAGACTCTACTTCTAAGGAAAACCTAGATTACTTTGGAGCTTTTTACCAGAATCTTCACGCTAAATTAAAAATTAAGCTTAAATTCTTACTTTAACAGCTCTTCAATCCTCTTCTTTATGTTTTTTATTGTGGTTTCCGGTTTTAATTTGCTGGATGACTTTTTAGAGTTTATTTTCATCCTGTTATAGTCCTTCTTGTTTAATTCTAA
>JAJZKH010000059.1 GCA_021850955.1 Microcaldota archaeon | reverse complement strand
TTAAAAAGGTAATAAGTATTGAATAATTTCAGATTAATATATCTTGCGTATAAAATTCTTTTTCTAAAAAATATAAAGAATATTTAAATAACTTTATATAAAATAAATATTGTAAAAAAAAGTGTATTAAATGGTGGAGATAGATTTTGTAAGATGGTTAGGACACGCAAGTTTCCTTTTTGATTATGAAGGAAAAAACATTTATATTGACCCATATAAATTAAAAAAGCCTGTTAAAAAAGCTGATATGATATTTGTGACCCACCCACACTTTGATCATCTAAGTCCAGAAGATATTGAATTGATTGCCAAACCATCAACGAAGATTTTTGTTCCTAAAGATAGCGTAGCAAAAATACCTAATAAAAATGTTGTAGGAGTTGAACCAAATAAAGAGTATGAGTACTCAGGAGTAAAGATAGCAACAATACCGGCATACAACACTGCAAAGGAGAGATTAAATATGCACCCTAAGGAGAATAAGTGGGTAGGTTATGTTGTAGAGATGGGTGGTAAAAGGGTTTATCATGCGGGAGATACTGATGAAGTTCCAGAGATGAATGGATTAAGAGTTGATTTAGCTCTTTTACCTATGGGAGGCACTTACACAATGACAACTGATGAGATGATTAATGCAGCAAAGAAGATAAAGGCAAAGAATATCGCACCAATTCATTACAAGATGTTATTAGGAAAAGATGGTTCAAAACAAGCTGAAGAAAAGTTCGTTAAAAGTATCAAGAATGGAATAATTATTGATGAAGAAAATCCAGAGTATCATTTTTGAAGTGTTAAAAGTTCTTTTGAAATGTTAAGTAAACGTTCGGGAGAAATTTTGAATACCCTTTTATTATAAGATGCGTTTTCGATAAAGAGTTTCTCTAATCTTTCCATATCCAAATTTAGATTTTCTTTTGAGTCCAATACTGCGTTCTTTAATAACTTCTTTTTATGCTGCATTATTAAAGATATTATTTCTTCTTCTTTTTTAGATATTACTTCTTTTTTAGGTTTAATAAAAATTATTTGAGAGTCTACCTTTGGCTTTGGGAAAAAACTTTTTTTTGATACCTTCATCATAGGAGTTATCTTAAATGAAAGAGCAGACATAACACTAAGTTTTGAGTAAGATTTATTTCCTTCTGTAGCAAGCATATGTTCCACAAACTCTTTTTGTAAGCATAAAACTGCTTCCAATTTATGCTCATAAAGCCATGAAATGATCTTGCTTGATAAATTATACGGAATATTTGCTATTAGTATATCTAATGAATCGATTGATAACTCATCTTTAGTGCAATCAAAGAAATCTTTGTTTATTAAAGTTAAGTTATCTCTATGTAAAACTGAGTTAAGATAGTTATACAGACGTTCATCTTTTTCAACAGCAATTACATTTTTAGCTACATTGCATAACTCTTCAGTAAGAATCCCTTTACCTGGGCCTATCTCTAAGACTACCTTATCCTCACCATGAGCTGCTTCTGCAAAGGCTACATTCTTGTTAATTAAGAAGTTTTGCCCTAGTTTTTTATTTGCTTTGAAATTCATTTACTTCAACATAAAAGTTTATATTATATAGTTATTTAAAATAATAGGAGTTATATGTCTAATCTATTATCTATATTTAGTGGGACGGCTTTAAGCGGCATAGTTGGAAAGTATGGTTATCTTGCCATATTAATATTAATGATACTAGAATCAGCCTCATTACCAATACCTAGTGAGATTTTACTACCAGTAGCGGGTGTTTTTGCAGCTCAAGGAGTCCTTAATTTTTACCTAGTTTTAATAGTTGCTACAGTAGCTGGAGTAATAGGCATAAGTATTGATTACTTTATTGCATATTTTATAAGCAAGGATGTTTTTTATAAACATTTAGGATTATTTAAAATCAAAAAGGAAACTTTAGAGAACTTCGACAACTGGTTTAACAGAAATGGAGTTGCTGCTGTTTTCACAATGAGAATGGTACCTGTTTTACGTGGTTTAATAAGTTTTCCTGCTGGTTTCTCAGGAATGAATAAAAAACAGTTTTATTTATACTCGATTTTAGGATCTTTAATATGGGATATCTTGCTCGTATCATTTGGATTTTATGCATTGAATGGAAAAAGCATAAGTACAATAATGATAATGATAGCAGTGTTAGCAATAGCACTTTATGTCGTATATTTAGTAGTCATGAAAAAATTTAAAAAAAGATAAAAAAGAGTTTTCACTCTTTTCTTTCAGAAATATGATTTTGTACTATTTTTATTACTTGATCTATTGATTTTTTAATGTCTGCCTCTGTTTTTGAACCTGTACAGATTATCTTACCGTTCTTGAATAATAATAGTGCAGTCTTCGGAGAGTGTATCTTACATATAGCTCCTGGAAATTGTTCCGGTTCATAGTCTACATCAGGAGAGGATTTTGCTATTGCATATAAATCTAATTCTACGCCTAAATCGGCGCTTGCTACTATGTTTTCTATTTTGAAATCAGGATGAAGTATTGATTTCTTATTATGTTTCCCTGGGTTTGATTTACTTGGCATTGAACCACGATTTATAAATAGATATGAAAGGTATTTATATGTTTTTCTATAAATGTGTATTGAATATTATATAACATTAGTGAGTAGAATGTCACAAAGATCGCACGGATTATTTATAGGAAGAACAAGGAATTTGTCAAGACACAATAAACCTTCAACGTTAGGGATAAGCAAATTAATAAAGCGCTTTGATGTAGGAAGCAAGGTAATTATATCACAAAAAAGCAACTTTAGGAACATACCTCATCCAAGATATAGAGGTAGAATTGGTACAATTGTAGAAAAAAGAGGAGACGCTTATGTAGTTGAGTTCTCAGTTTCTAAATCAATAAAAAGAAAGGTAATTGTACCACAAATGCACCTTGAGAAATTTTAACTTTTATTTTTAAATAACTAATTCTTTTAATTTACAATTTTATCTTTTGAAGATTTTTCTGAAAAGTAGCATAGATTATTGCTAATTATTGTCGTCTAGGCTGTGCAGGAGGTCTTGTTAATATATAAAAACGTGTTTCTCCTTTTAACTCAACTAAGATCCTATCAGTAAGTAATTTTATTGGATCTTGAAGTAACTGAACCCTTTCTATCATGTCTTCAAAACTTTCAAAGGGTTTGTCTTCTCTTGCTTCTAATAATGAGGTGAGATGTTTCTTCCCTATTCCTGGAAGTAACTCTAAAGAATGCATACGTATATTTATTGGAGAAGCAGTATTAAAAAATCCAACAAACTTCTTTTCGTTGTTTTTTATAATAGATATTATAGCATTTGGAAGCTCGTTCTTTGCTACTTCAGTTAAATTTTGATAAGTTAAGCGTGATTTTATTAAGGAAATTTTATCTCTTTCTCCTTTTCCAATGTATATTCTTTCTGCTATTTTAATTCCTTGTACTTTAGGAACAGCTTCTAACAAAGTAAATCTTGTTTCACCGAGTATCTGAACAATAGGTTCTGAACGTACTGAAAAAGACTTGCCAGTAGGTAAAAAGTCGAGAACGACTCCGTACTCTTCCAAATCATCTCTTTTCTGTTCAAATTCATGCATTGTTTTTCGCCTTTATACATTAAGATTTACCCTTGTTTTCATCTACTAGAGACATAATTTTTTTAATTGTTTCTTCTTCAGGCATTGTCTTTTCATTAGATAATATTTGTTTTAGTTGTAACTCATCTACTGGAAGTACATCAACTATTTGTATTGAAATTTTATCAGAAACGCCTAATTCTTTTAATTGTTTAATTATTTTTGCTGCTTTTGATTCATCTAATTTTGAAAACTTTTTAATATGTTCGTATGAAACTTGTTGCTCGTAACCCATATCTCCGTCTTTTTTTCTCTTTTCTAATATCTCTAGTGCTTCTGCTGTTGTTATTACTTTACTTTCTCGAGTATTTTTATTAGCCATTACAATTCACCTGCCACATCTTATAAATATTAATAATTAGATATTATAAACCTTTTGTTTTATTACTTATGTTTTCTAATATATACAAATTCAGATAAGATATATATTCTTACTATTAAAAGTTGTAATAGTTAAAGGTTTTTACTTGGAACCAAAAGAGATATATTCACAAATATTAGAGGAGATACATAAACATATAGCAGGAAAGATAGATACAATAGAGTTAATGGTAATTGCTTTAGTAGCTAATGGACATGCTCTTTTAGAGGGAGTGCCGGGAGTAGCCAAAACAACTATGACAAAGGCACTTTCAGATACTATACAAGCAGACTTTAAAAGAATACAAGGTACTCCAGACATAACCCCAAGAGATATAGTTGGATATACTTATGAGGATGAAACAAGTAAAAAATTAGTTATAAATAAAGGTCCTGTTTTTACAAATATACTGCTTATTGATGAGTTAAACAGAATGCAACCTAAAACTATGAGTGCGCTCCTTGAAACATTAGAAGAAAAACAAGTAAGTTTAGGGGGTGAGGATCTTAAACTGCCAAAACCATTTATTGCATTTGCAACTCAAAATCCATTGAAAATAGAGGGTACAGAACCTCTTCCAAAGGTACTTGCAGACAGATTTATAATGAAAATAGATGTTGATTACCCAAGCATGGAAGAAGAACAAAACATACTAAGAATAAAAGAACGTGAAGAAAAGATGATTGTTAAAAAGGTAATAAGTATTGAGGATATATTAGTAATGCAAGAAGAAGCAAAGAAAATAAGTATATCTGATGAGGTAGTACGATACATATCTAAAATAGTAAATGCAACAAGAGTAGACATGCACGTTGTTATGGGAGCTAGTCCTAGGGCGGATATTGCATTTATGAATTGTGCTAAAGCTAAAGCTTATTTAGAAGGAAGAAAGGATGTCACAATAGATGATATAAAGTTCCTAGCTAGACCAGTACTTAGCCATAGAATAACTGTAAGATCTACAGGCGGTATTGGCGTGCACGGAATAGTTGATGGAATAATAGCTTCGGTTAACTAAGTTACCCTTTCTATTTGCTTTGTATAGCAATAAAGTAAGTATTTACTTAATTATCTATTTGATAAGCCGTTAACTGAGGGGTTGTTACTGCTGTTTTAACTAATACTTCTTTATCAAATTCTTTAGGTGATACATAGGTTATCAATGAAACTCTTCCTTTTTTATCTTCTGGAAGTGACTCAAGAACCATAGGTATTTCTGATAACTTAATACATAAAGTTTCTGCGCCACCATTAACAACAGCAGATCTTACGC
>JAJZKH010000058.1 GCA_021850955.1 Microcaldota archaeon | reverse complement strand
CTGAACTTTTTCAATCATTTAATTTTACCTTAGTAGGAAGAAATATTACATATGAAAAGTTCAATGAATACATCCAAGAACACCCTGATGAAAATTGTTATGCAGAGCAAGTTTCCTATGTAATTTCTGATACAAAAAATTCTGGTACTAAAAACACGGATGTGGAAGATAGGGGAGTAAAAAAATACAGGTATGAAAAATACGGCGAAAAAAAGATTGCTGATTTTATGCTGTATGATTCCAATACGGGTGATTTCAGAACAGTAGAAGTACGAAATAATAATTCACGAGATATAAGAGGTGTTGCTGAAAATAAAGAACTTTACGACAAATTGAATGATTTTTATCAATATAATCATTACTTAGTTTTTTTGGGACGACAAAGTAGTTATTTTCGTAATATGTTTCCAAATACTTCTAACGTACAAGCCTGTGGTTACACAGGATTTAAGTCAGTTTTGGAAAACATACATAATTTACAAAAAAATAATCGTACAATTAATAATCAACAGACTGAGCTTGATTTTTAATATTTTCTAAAAAATTTTTTATATGAAAAATCACAATAGAATAACTTAGGTAGATTGAAATTTTAATTATGTTATAATATTAATATGAGCAAAAAATACCAACTCCTAGAAAACGACACAATACAGATATACGGCCAAACCCTGTATCGTATCCAGGCACTACAAGATATTCCCGGTGTTGTGAAAAAAGGCGAATTCGGTGGTTATATAGCTTCTAAAAAGAACCTTAGCCACGAGGGAGAGTGTTGGGTAGGAGATGAGGCAAAGGTTTTTGGTGATGCATTGATTTATGACAATGCACAGGTTTTTGATAATGCAGAGGTTTCTGGTAATGCATGGGTTTATGATAATGCACAAATTAGTGATAATGCATGGGTTTTTGATAATACACAGATTCTTGGTGATGCAAAAGTTTATGATAATGCACAAATTAGTGATAATGCATGGGTTTTTGGTAATGCACTGGTTTCTGGTGATGCACGGGTTTCTGATAATGCACAGGTTTTTGATAATGCAGAGGTTTCTGGTAATGCATGGGTTTATGATAATGCACAAATTAGTGATAATGCATGGGTTTTTGATAATACACAGATTCTTGGTGATGCAAAAGTTTATGATAATGCACAAATTAGTGATAATGCATGGGTTTTTGGTAATGCACTGGTTTCTGGTGATGCACGGGTTTCTGATAATGCACAGGTTTTTGATAATGCAGAGGTTTCTGGTAATGCACTGGTTTCTGGTGATGCACGGGTTTCTGATAATGCACAGGTTTCTGAGAATGCATCGATTTGTGATGACGCGGAGGTTTCTGATAATGCACATGTTTCTGGTAATGCACAAATTAGTGATAATGCACGAGTTTATGGTTATGCATGGATTGGTGAGAATGCACAGGTTTCTGGTAATGCACTGGTTTCTGGTAAGGTACAGGTGGGTGGTGATATGAAGGTTGGAGGGGAAATACAACTTGAAGGCAATGTGTATATTGGGGGGATTGAGTTGTGAAAATATTAATGGATAAAAACATAATACACTATAGAAAGAAATTAATTCATAAACTTGAGAATAATATTGATGAAATGAATGAGATAGAATATTGGAACAAAGATACAGAAAGAACAGCAGATCTTGAAGAATATATACAAAATGTTATGAGTCCTGGAGGGCTTATTGATATTGCCTTTAACGATGATTTTATTCAATGATTTAGAATGTTAAAAACTTAAGGATGCTATAAACTATTGAAATGCGTATTCAAGATTTTACCCATTTAAATAAAAAGGCAACTAGTATTATTACTGGATAAATAAAATTATATCTTTTCATAAATAGTCAAAAGTTCAAAAGTAATACCATGTTTTATGGTATTGTAATATTTTTATATTTAGGTATAAATCATAACTAATATTTGGTTCTATGATTTTGACAAATATTGATATTTTTTTATATAATAGGAATATCTTAAATTACAACAAGGAAGGCTTATAAAAGATGAATTTAAAAACAAAGAAAATAGTAGAAGATCAACCATCATTTTCTTTTGTAAAAATTGCTCAAATTGCCAATAATGTTGCGCATGATTTTGGAATCAATCTAACGGAAATTGTCATACGACCCAACGATGAAGCAGATCTTCCTGTACATTTGGAATATTCTACGCAAGAGCAAAAAGATGACGACCCCTTTGTTTTTAATGCAGTTGCCTATATTCACCCCAAAGCTTTTGAGTTTTCATTAGGTAGTTTAGCTATTATTTTTTATTCAGCTTTTGCTCGTAGTATGGGTTTTCATGTAAAAAACAAAATGCAACAAGACTTAAAAAAACAGAAATATCTTACCACCCTTTTAACGGTAGGGCTTTCTACCGTTTTGATGTCTTTTTTTCTTTCCATGTTTTTTGATAAAAATGTTTTTACTCTTGATTGGTTTCTTATTTTTATTACAGAAGCTCTCTTTTGCTCTTCTATATTCATTGTTGCATTATTACTCTATCGGCTTCATAGTATTGAAGATTTTGTTATGAAGGAATTTGCCAATAATCATAAAATTTTAATGCTAGGGTTTTCATTTGAACAAAAATTTCGCGAAAATAAAATCGGACAAATACATAATAGTATCCAACGTTTCAATAAAAGAATTTCTTCTCAATATCGTTCAAAATATTACATGATGGACCCTAGTAGACTTTCGCGTAAATTAAAGAAAGAAGTATTAAAGAAAGAGCAATAGAACTGATAAAATAAAAAAACACCATTAAAACAAAAATATTATCAAGAAAAGATAAAATCTTTAATAGAATAAATAAAATACAATAAGGAGTTTAAGGTATAAAAATGTATGATTATGATCAGTATGTAAAACAAGCCATGAGAACCGATAATGGCAATCTTTCAGAAATTGATCGCTTAACCAATGCAGCCTTAGGTCTTTGTGGAGAATCTGGGGAACTTGCAAAAGAATTTCTTTTTGAAAATTTTAAAAATCATGTAGCTGTAGAAGAAATGGGGGATGTCTTATGGTATATAGCTCAGGCATCACATGTTTTACATGTACCTATGAATGAAATTGTTGCCTCTTGTATTCCACCCTCAAAGCATCCTCTTTCGGAAAATGGCAAAGGAACTATGGAAGAAGTCCACTGGTTAGAGGTTAACCTTTTGGAAGGAATCATCAATTTACAGACTTATACTGGATCATTTGCCGACAGTATTAAAAAATATAGATATCATGGGCATGAGCTTTCACGAGATGATATGTCGAAAAATCTTTGCGAAATAGTACAAACTCTTATGAAACTTTGTCTTTATCTTGATATAGAACTGGAAACTGCGGCCAGGAAAAATATTGAAAAACTACAAAAACGTTATCCGGAAGGTTTTAATTCTCACGATAGTATCCATCGTTCCCTATAATCCTTCTATTCCCTATAATCCTTCTGTTCCCTATAATTCTTCTGTTCCTTATATTGCTTCCATTTTCTACAATTCTTTGTGTTACTAACAAAAGAATACTTACGAAGATAGATAAATCTCATTTTCATCCCGTTTAGTGTTTTTATTTCATTCCTTACTTTTATCTATCTCAACCCATATACATTTGTCCAGTTTTATGTATAAAAAACTAGACAATATTAATGACATAAAGTTTTTACACATATTTAAATTACAATAATATAACTTTTTATTTATTTTCTAATGAACAGTTATACTATTTAAAGACAATATAAAAATTCTCTTGTTTTTAGACACAAGATGTTTTGTCTAAAATTTAAGATTGATGAAAAAATATCTGGTAAAATAATGATAGTGGTAAAAATACATATCCACAGGTGATTAAGGAAATATACAGTGAATACTCCTTCTATTGAAAAATGGCAAGAGCAACTCTTTTATCCTACATACTATAATTTGCAAATTTTGCAAAACACAATAGGTCAGGAACTTCAAAAAATGCCTCAAGAAAACATCCACTGTTTAACAGAAAATGCGATGAAAGAAGCGCATTTTAACCCTACCCTGGAAAATATTTACCTTGCAACCTTGATTGCACGAGAACATTCTTGTTCTGCCTGTGATAAATCCTGGGAACTTATTTTAAATCTGGTATTACAACAAAAAATCTTCATTGCTTATGAAGATGAATATAGTGAAAAGATTATTCTTTGGAAGGCTCTCTGGAATATATTATTAGATTACGTAGTCTTTGATGGAAAATACGGTATTCCAGCTTATGAACTGGAAAGTCATCGTATTGGTAATATTTTTCTCAAATCGTTAAATAGTCGTCTTTTGCCTCGTGAATTTCATGAAATTTTTCCCTATCAAATACTACAAGCCCTGCTTTTGGAAAGACTTCTTATTACACATACCGAAGAGGATATTTATTTTATTCACTCATGGATGAAAAATGAAAATCTTCTAGAAGAATTACGTTACTTGTTGGATATTAATGATACTGTTTTCTTGCGCAAATATTTGCTTGCTATAAAAAATGGCCTTTTGGATCTTTATAAGCTGGAAACAAACAAAAAATCCAAAAGAATTTTTAGACAGATATTTGACTTGATCGAAAAAAAAGAAAAGCATCTAGAAAGAACTTCATAATAAAACATTCAATAAAACTATAAATAAACAATATAATATTGACATACATTAACATATAATAATTAACAACTCGGATCATCTAAACGCTCTTCTATAAGAAAAGGCGGAACTTTAAAAATTCTGGATAGTTTGGATACAAGATGTAGTTCCTTGCAATACTTTTGAACTGTTTCCTGAAAAATATCTATAGGAAGAAGTAAATTTTTGGCAAAAAAATGAGCATCCTGTTCTTCTTTTTCTATTCCTCCTACACAAAAAGGAAGTTTTTTGCTGTATTTTTCTTTGTAATTTTGATGATTTAATAAAAAATGCCCTAACATATGGGCAACAAGATATAATTGATCATAATCATCTATATCCTGATTCAAACAAATCATTTTTTCTTGAATACAAGCATTGACAGGAAAATTAGCCCCTACAAAATTACCTTTCCATACTTCATATCCTTCATTAGTGGCTAGGCGAAAAATATCATAAAAGGGTTTTTCTATATGATACTTTTCTATGAGAGAAGAAACCAATATTTCTGGCGTATTTTGATGATTTGTCTTTATATTTAAAACTAACCCATTTTGTGGTTTCTTCTTGTTTCGTGGACCTACTTTAGATTTCGTTTCTGCACTCGTTTGTGAATCCATGTTTTCTTGTAGGTTC
>JAJZKH010000057.1 GCA_021850955.1 Microcaldota archaeon | reverse complement strand
TGATTTATACTACTTTTTTATACATTTCTAAAGTTTCTTTTGCAGTCTTTTCCCACGTAAAGCCCCTCGCATACTCCATTGCTTTTTTCATTACTTTCTTATTATAACCGTTTTCTTTAATGTTTTCTATAATCTGGGCCATGTGATCAGGGCTTTCTGCTTCGAAGCAGTACTTCCTGACTTCCTTTGGAATCTTCCCGTATTTATAGATTATTACCGGAAGGCCACGAGCTTGGGCCTCGAGAATCGGCAAACCAAAACCTTCATATAATGATGGAAATACAAAAACATTAAATGAATCATAAATTTTCACAATTTGCTCTTCTGGTACAAAACCCAAAAACTTTATTCTTTTGTCTGGATAATTTTCCTGCAACATTCTAGCATATCTTGTTAAGTTGCCATAAATATTAAGAATAATTTTATCTTCTTTTATTTCTTTTATTGCCTTAATGGCAAAATCTATATTTTTCCTATAAACTAACCCACCAATATATCCGACTCCAAAAAAGTTATTGTGCTTACTACTCTTGACCGATTTAATAAATCTTCTATCTAACCCCAAATTTATTACTTTGATTTTTTTATTTTTAATTCCAAACGCAAGCACTTCTTCTTTTGTTTGAGTTGAGTTGGCTATTAAATAAGTGGAATTTTTTAAATTTGATAACATGCTCAAATTATTAAATTCTACAGAAAATTTATTGAGTAAGTGTATAGGTTTCCTTATAAAATTATATTTTAAATATCCGTATTTGGGTATGTCATTTACAACTGCTGGTTCAAGAATCGGTATCAAGTCGTGTATTGTAGATATTACTATTTTTTTATTTAGTTTAGGTAGATAAACGCTTGGATCTGTATAATGAATAATGTCTCCATCAGTAAAGAGTTCCCTGTTAGATAGATAAATTTTATCACTTAAAAGACCATTGCCTGGAACTAAAGGCTTTGGAAGCGGAGTTTCAACAGTTTTGATACCAAAGGTAGAAATCTTCTTCAAATTGGTATACAAACTATAAGCGTATCTTAGTATCCCGGCACCACTTTTATACCCATATTTAAAATATCCCGATCTACCTACCAGAATAATATTATAATTAGTAGACATTGTTTAGCACCTTTTTCCATTGTTTTGTTATATTTTCTTCAGAAAATGAATTAACCCGTTTTTGTGAATTAGTCTGTAGTTTTAAAATTAGTTTTTTATTATTTATAAACTTGTATACTCGTTCGTAAATCATATCTAAATTATCTTCAACTATTCCACCAATGCTATCTTCTATTCCATAACCTTCAAACGCCACAGATGTGCCTATAATCGGCTTTCCTGCTTCAAGATACGTGGCTATTTTTGTTTTCATTCCAGCACCGCTTGTTATTGGTGCAATAAACGCATCTGTTTTATTAAATATGGGTTTAAGATCTTTAACTTCTCCCAATATATCAATATTGCCTTGCTTTTCTTTTTTCCAGCCCCTACCGACTATCAAAAATCTGATCTCTTTGAGTTTTGGAGCCACTTTTTCTTTTATAACATTAACTGCTTCAACATTTGGGCCATAGTCAGCAACTCCTATGAAGGTTATTGTTTTTATCATTTTAACCTTTTTATATCTCTTCGTAATTCTTGGTATGGATATTGGTGGTATAACAAAGATTTTGCTTTTTTCAGTTCCGAATTTCTGTATAATTTTTTCTTTGTCCTTCTCGGTTGGCATCACTATAACATCTCCTACCTTTATTAAATTTTTGTATAAGGTTAGCATATATTTGGTATATTTTTCCTTGGCCATAGCGATTATTATCTTTTTTACTATGTTTGGCATCTTACTATACATGATGCTATTGAAAGATGCTTCAACAAGATCGTATGAATCAGTATAGCTTATAACCTTTGTTCCCTTCAGTTGCCTTTTAATCTTTCTGGCAAGCTGCCCTATCTGTATAGAAGAAACAACTACCAAATCAGGCTTATACTCCTTTATTTTGTTTATGAAATTTTCATTTTCATTCAATTTTGTAATTGAAGGCCTGTAG
This sequence comes from Microcaldota archaeon, assembly GCA_021850955.1. Next base: position 3,271 of record JAJZKH010000057.1, on the reverse strand, counting down.
CCTAACAAGTATAAAACAAGAAAATCTTTTAACCGCGAAAACGTAAATCCTTTCTCCGGGTATGTTTTTCCTTTTATTATTGCTTCTTTTATGCCATTTTCAATGTTGACTTCTGTTTCCACTTTCCCTACTGCAAACAGTTTAACCCGATGTCCCAATTTTATGAAACTTCGGGCCATTAGAAGAGTCGGAAACTCATAACCACTAGGTGGCATTGCCATTGGCTTATACAAAAGTATTGCAATTTTCATTCTATCCTTTTATGGTACTTCAAGCCTTCTTTGAGCCCTCCTATGTACGCTCTATAATAAGCAATTTTATCCTTGCCTAATTTAAATGGTATCTTATAAAAAAAGTAATATGCTAAATTTACAGGCATATATAGCGTCCAAAAGAGAATGTACCGAACTGGAGTAGCAAATTTCTTCTCTAGCATAATGTGAGATCTTATTACTGTATTTACTCTGAATGGAGTCAGATGCTTTATTATTCCACCATGATCATGTATTATCTTGGCTTTTGTAAATATATAGCTAAGATATCCTTTTTGTTTTGCTCTTTGTACAAGGTCTGTGTCTTCATGATGCAAAAATTCCTGATCCTCCATTCCTAGTTTCAAAAAAAAGTCTTTTGATATCATATAGGCGTTTGGAATCGTATCTGTTTGAATAAGCTCTTGTTTCAATTTATCTTTACTAACTGGTTTTTGATAAGGATCTATCCAGTTTGCCTTCGAGCCCCAAAACCACAAAGTTCCATCCTTATTATACATTAACGGGCCCAAGATACCAACTTTTCCATTTTTTTGTAACTTAGCATATTTTTTAACCATAATATTTAGAGTAGTTCTATTTAGTATGTTATCATCATCAACAAAAAACAATAGCTTACCCTTTGCTATTTTTGCTCCCTCATTTCTGGATTTTACCCACAATTGTTCTTTTTTGTGCTGAACCAGCCGTATATTAAATTTTCTTAAAAGAAAACCGAGGTCATCATTTATTGCATCATTTATAATTATAATTTCAAAATTTTTAAAAGTGCTTTTTTGTATGCTTTCCAAGCATTGTACTAGCTTTTCATGCCGCTTAAATGTTGGTATAATAATGCTTACTAATGGGATTAGTTCTATATAATCACCTTATAGATCTGGTTCTTAAATTTGGTCAGTATTATTTTTTCATCAATCTTAAGAACTGCATTTGCTACCTCTCTAGATAACATCATTTTCTCTTTATCAGTCAAATTAAAATACCAAAGTAATCTATCTGATAATTCATTATGATTTAAGCGAATTACCATTTTTTTGTTTATCCCTTCAACAATTTCTTTTGTTCCTGTCGTATCAGACACAATCACAGGTAAACCTCCAAGCATTGCTTCAAGTGCGCTTGCAGGAAACGTGTCTCCTCTGCCCATGTGAATATATAAGGAAGATTCCTTTATTACCTCTACTAAATCCTTTACGTAGCCAAGACAGTTTACCCCTTCGTAGCTGCAATCTACATATTTATTTAAGTCTGCCATATTACCTATTATGTTTAATTCTGCATCAGGAAATCTTTTTTTTATAACCTTAAATGCTTCAAAAACAATATCCATACCTTTGTAATATGCACTATTGGTGCCAATGGTCAATATTCTGTGTGAGTTTAGATCAGGCGTGACTTTCTTCTTTGCAATAAGCCTTTTTCTCATTTCGTGCTTTATTGGGGTATATGTAATTATGCTTTTTGCATCAGGCATAATCTCTTTTAGCAATTCTTCTTCCATCTTTCCCACACATACGAACAGATCAACTTGTTTTAATAAGTTCGTTGCAAAATTTTTTCTTGTTCCTTTTACTAATCCTGTCTTAATATAATATAATAACGGACTTGCGAGTATATTGATAATTTTTACATCTTTCTTAAGCAGACCAAGTTTCTTTGCCAATGAAGGTATTATGTAAGTGCCTTCACAGAAGTATACATCATAATCTCTAGGTAATGTTAAGACTGCTTTCAGCATTCTCAATCCTCCTGTTATTATATTACTCCTTTCAGACCTTAACTTAGGGGCAGGATAAAAATCAGCGTGTAATATCTTTGCTAATACTGCGTGAAAATAGTGGGGATCGTAGTAAAGAAATAAGGTCTTTGCTTTTTTATTTTTGATAAAATCCCTTTTCATATATATTACCATGTTACTAGTAATTATTAGAATATCAAAATGTATTATAAATAGTAAGAGTATAATTTCTAAAATACAATAGGATTTTCAAATGGCTATGGTATCCTCATGCAAAAAGTATTATAAAATTTAATCAAAGTACAATTTCTGTAAAAGATGAAGATGGGATTTAAAATGGAATTCAATAAATTTACATTATTTATAATAGTTCTTCTTATTGCTGTCTCATTAGGGCAAGCGATATTCTTTACTAAAGGAAATCTAGTTTTAAATGGAGACCAAGGATTACTTTTGACAGACACACCATCAATCTACGCAGTATATAATTCCTTATTTATTTGGTCCAATACGGCATATGGCGGAAATATAGTTGGTATCCCTCCATTACCTAGCTTACTATTTGAGACAATGGGAGGGCTTTTGTTTTTTGTTTTTAGTTTTGATATTGGCGGAATATTAGTAGCAACCATATTCCTTTCAATAGCATCTTTAGGTATGTTTTTTCTTTTGAAATACATTACTAACCAAATAGATAGTAGTAAATTAAGTATAATAAGTTCTATTCTTGGGGCTATCTTAATAGTGCTAATATCAGAAAATTATTCTACATATCTAAGTCTTTCATTCATTCCGTTTACAACTTTATTTGTCTTGAAATTGGGTGAATACATAAATTCAGGGCAGAAAAGAGAAGCGAGAACTGTTTTGTTTTCTACAATATTCTGCATGTCTTTTATGATAGATCTATCTAGTATAGACTATTTATTTGCAGAATTGGTGTTCTTAGCTGTATTAATACTATCTTTGTTTTTATTATCTTCAAAGAAAAAGAACTTTATCAAATATTTCAGTATTGTCATTTTATTATCATTTCTGATTAATTTAAACCTTTTAATTTCTACACCTATCCTTGAAAATACTGCATATTCTAGCTTTTTTTCAAAAGCTACTTATACAAGTTTGGTGGTAGCAAATGCACACTCCATAATCTATTCGATTATAGGTTATGTAATACCTTTTATGGCTCCAATAGCAAATTTTGCTATGTTAATAGGTATGCTTATTTTAGTTGTGATACTATTCGGTATGATTTTAACAA
>JAJZKH010000056.1 GCA_021850955.1 Microcaldota archaeon | reverse complement strand
TATTAGAAGCTTTACAGTCTGCTGTTAATCAGACGCTGAAAAGAGACAAATATGAAATAATCTGCATTAAAAACTTTAAAGACGCTAAAATAGACAGATACATAAAGGATAACGGTATAATAAATATCCTGAAAAATCAGGCAACAATTGGGGAATACTTGTACCTAGCTACTAAAAAAAGTCATGGAGAAGTGCTTGTATTTTTAGATGATGATGATATATTTGATAATAGAAAGCTTTCTAGAGTTTATGGATTACTAAAATCATCCGATATAGAGTATTATCATAACAATATAACAAAAGAAAAAGAGTTCATTAACACAGTCAAATTGGAAGAAAAGGCTTTGAAAATTACTGCAGATGAGTACACCAAGAAATATAATATTTTACATTCATCGGCGTTTTGTATGAGTGCAATAGCAATAAAAAAGATCTTAATGCAAAAATACTTAAAAGAAGTCGTAAACCTAAGGGGTAATCCGGATTGTTTTTCGCTTTCTATAGCATTAGCTAATAATTCAAATGTATTAATAGACAATAACAAACTTACTTTTTATAGAGTACATGGAAATAATATCTCAAAGCAAAATGATTCGAATAAAGCGATAGAAAGCGAGATAAACCTAAATATACCCTCTTTGAAATTTATAAAAGGGATAATAGTAAAAAGCAATTCAGATTCTGCCATGTTCTTTTTAGACACAGTTATATTTCAGGCACAAACAAGGCTTGATATGTTAAAAGGAGACAAAAAAGGTTTGATAAGAGACACAATAAACTTTTTTAAAGTTTATGGGTTTAAACTGCTGAGGAATAAGTATTTTTTAAGGAGATTAACTCTTATTTTAGTCTTTTTTGTCTATAAAGATTACGCTATAAAGAGATTTCTAAATTAAATCTTTCTTAATAACTTGGAAGCTTAAAGTTTTCGCTTCCTTTAAATATATCAAGCTCATTAACCAAATCTTTAAACTTGTCATTGTTCTCTTTTGGATCTATGTTCTTACCCTCAAAAGTGAATTCTTCCACCTTTCCAGTATCGCCTTCAACAGATAATTTGTACCCAGCTTTAAAGACGCATTTTCTAGCCTTTTCGTATTTTTCTTTAACGTACTCCATCCTGTCTTTGAATCTATCTGGAAGTGATAAAGCAGCGCCATAGGATTCAGAAAACGCAGTTTCAGTTGTTAAAACCGAATCATCTCCTCCTTCTATAATTGATTTTATAAGTTTGAATAGATTTACTGTACTTTGGTATCCTTGTTTCTTTTCAAATTTTTTATTATTAGGGTATTTTATAATTAATGGTACTCTAATTATTTCATCGTATAGGAATATTTCGTGGTACATGTACCCATGTTCATTGAATGCTTGTCCGTGATCACTGGTTATTATTATCATTGTATCATCGTATAACCCCTCATTTTTTACTGTTTTTATTAGATCTCCTATCTTTCCATCGAGGTATTCTGCAGCTGATATATATTTTCTTTTGAGTTTTTCAACACGTTTTTTTGGTATCTTTTTTATCCCTACAAAGTTTTTAAATATCTCGTCACTATGACTGTTAGTTTCATATGATTCATGCATTTCCATGAGATTTAGGAACTTGAATGACTTTGAGCGCCATATTCCATTCTCTATAAGCTTGTTTGAAAGAGAAGCTCCTTTTTCCAATGGATAATTATAAAGTTTATCTAATTTTTTCATATGCTGAAGATAATTGAAGTAGCGGACTATATCGATAAATCTGCCTCTTTTAATCAATGTCTTTAGTATCTCTGTTGGGCCGTTCCCTAATGTTTTTGCCTCTTCCATAAGCTTAGTTTTTCTTGTGTCCGGTCTGGGATCTATTGTGTAAAAACTATCAAATCCCCTGTCAAAGAAGGAAAAGGCAGAAACAAATGGGTTTGCAGAAAGCCCTTCTGTCGTGTATCCTATAGTATTCAAATATTCTGCCAAGTATTCTGTTTTCAGATCTTGGTGAAACTCGTTTATTTTATATGATTTCACTTCAGTAGTTTCATGCACCTTATGCTCATTCAGGTAAAGTCCGGTAAACATAGAAACATGCGAAGGATATGTCCATGGTGAAGGTGCTATTGCATTTTCATAAACTTGAGAATCTTCTGCTAATCGCATTAGGTTTGGGGTTTTCGCTTCTCCGCCATAAAGCTCTAATACGTCCTTCCTTAAAGTATCACAGACTATAAACAGTATATTTGGCTTCATTAGAGTTCATATTATATTTGAATATTTAAATATGTGATTAATGATTATTTATTCTATGGTAACGAATCTACAAGTAAGTATATACGGCACTGTTTATAATAATTCTGCTTACATTAAAAACTCAATAGACTCAATAATAGGGCAATTCAATGATTTCAAAGAGAATTTCGAAATAGTTATTGTTGACAATTATTCAACCGATGGAACTTATGAGATATTAAAAGAATACCAAAAGAAATATCCAAATATAACTGTAATACAAAAGAAGTGCACAAGAGGAAAGGGAAGGGCTATAGCATTCAACAACACTAAGGGAAAGTATGTTTTCACCGTTGATTTTGACACCGTTTACTCTGTTTCTCTTTCAAAAATAATTTACTATGCAATAAAAAATTACGAAGAAAATAGCTTTTTCTCTCAATCTGGGTTTTGTAGTAGGGCTACAATGGAAAAGATAGGGAATTGGATGGATTCAAATGAAGGAGAGGGCATAGAGCTTATAGCCAGAGCGATAAGCAAAGGAATAAAAGTGTATTTTGTTCCCGCATTATATTCAAAGAATGCTATAGTCTTAAAACGGGAAACTAGATATGCAAAAGGATTTCTTAAGTACGCTATCAGGGGATTTAATTACTATAAAGATAGAATAATCTCAGAAGGAATAACATCAAGAAAATATTTAATTGCTAATACTATTAAGGGGAAAATTTTGATAAACCTCGCTTTTGTATACTTGAAATTATCTAATAAAAAAGTCTGTAATTACTCAAATTATCAAAATTCCCATTTCATGCTAGATAATGTCATTTTTGTTGATCCCAAGGAGATTGGTATAACTCCGTCGGATTTTGGTTTCGATCTTTATTTCACCAATGTGCCGATAAAAATCTTAAATTCAATAGTAGAAAAGCTTTATGAGCTAAACATAAAAAAGATACGGTTTCTGACAAAAAATGTGGTTCTTTTTTATTCAGATTCTACCTCCAATGAGAATCTTGATTACTTCGCAAAATTTTACCAAAACCTTCATGGCTAAAATCACAATGGAATTAATAATTTAGGTCTTTATTTCAGCAAGTCTTCGATTTTACTTTCTATATTTTTTATTGTTATCTCTGGTTTTAATTTGCTGGATGATTGTTTCGAATTTTTTTTAATCTCAATGTATCTGCTCTGGTTTAATTTTAAAATATACTGTATTTTTTTAGCTATTTCTTTTTCATCATTATTAACCAAAAACCCATTCTTTTCGTTTCTTATAAAGTCAAGCGATCCGCTCGTTCTAGTAGAAATAACTGGTACACCAAATCTCAGCGCTTCAGCCATGCTTAAGCCAAAAGTTTCTCTATCGGAAACAACTAACACTACTTTAGAATTTCTTAGAAGAAAAGATTTCTCATCTTCATTTATGAATCCTGTAAGTAATATTCTTTTCTGTAGCTGTAATTTATTTATCATCTTTTGATATTTTTCTTTATCAGGACCTTCCCCTACTATAATATAAAGAAAGTCTTCTCCAGCTTTGGCTAATTCGTTCATTGCTGATATAGCTATTGAAAATTTTTTCTGATTTTCGCTTAGCCTTCCTATGCTTAATATAACCTTTTTTCCTTCTATCTTTTTTGATAAGCTTTTAGATACATTATTTTTGTTGTATTTTTCCTTGATTTTTACAGGAGGGTATACAACGATCACATTTCTACCGTAGTATTTACTCAATTTTTTTTGTTCTTCATGGTTTTCTACAAATATTAAAAATTTATGATTTTTGATAATGTAACCAGGATACTTCCGATTTAGTTTATAGTAAGGGTGATGTTTTACTACAATTGCGGCTTCGTAGTTGATACCTAAATTACTTTTTAATGCTAAGTAATCTGAAGTACTGTTGCTTATTAATATGTTTGAATTCAATTTTATTCTGTTTAGTATTAATTTACTTAGTGTAGGCAGTCTAAAGCACAATTTTTCTATTCCTTTAGCAAGTGTATGCATTTTGTTTATTCTAAGTCTATATACAAACTCCTTGAATGGCTTTATAGTTTTTACATTGCTGCAATCCAAAAATTCATTACTGTCACCAATATAAATTATTTTGTAATTTTTTTGTAGGCCATCTATTAATGATCTTACAAAAACTTGACCTCCACCGTTGATCGAATATAACTGGGTATCAATTATACATATAGTTTTTTGCATATTAACCAATCAAGTTTTTATACTCCGCTACAAGATTGTCTTTGTTATTTTCCCAAGAGAATTCTTTTTTAATTTTGTTGGATCTTTCTGCAAAGTCCTTTTCTATCTTATTTCTTTCGTAGTTCTCTATATCATCTATACTTTCGGCTTCCAATGCGTATTTTCTTACTTCTTCGGGTATTATTGTGTCTTTGTATATAAAAGATGGGACACCACATGCTATGCATTCTACCAATGATAGTCCAAACCCCTCATAAAGTGTTGGATAAAAGAAATAATCAAAAGAGTTTATAACCTTAACAAGTTCTTCCTCTTTAATACTTTCTTTGAATATAACGCTTCCGAATTTTTCATACTTCTTTTTTAGTAACAAGTTATTTTTTGAACCATCTCCGTATATAACAAGTTTAAACTTTGCGTTTATGGCAGAAGCTATAAAATCCTCAATTAATTTGTCTACCCTTTTTCTTTTGGTCATGCTACCAAAATACCCTATAATCCCTTCTTTTTTAGTCTCAATTTTTTTGAATTTATTGTCTACGCCAAGAGGATTTAATAATATCCTCTCAGGAGTTACTCCAAGTATATCAACCAATTCGTCTCTTGTCTGTGTACTATTCACGATTATTTTATTCGATCTTTCTATTGCAGTTATAAACTTTTTTTTATAGAATAGATTAAATCCTTCACCATATCCTTGATTAATGAAATTCTTCGCTTTGAAAAGTCCTAAATCATGTACTGTTGTAATTATTTTCTTTTTATTAGTTTCTTTAGTTTCAACAAATGATTCTGGCTGTGTAAAATGTAGTATTTTTCCTAGGCTAGCCGAATTTCTTTCAATTACTCTTTTCCTTTTGTAGGAGTAGTTTAGCCATCCGTCTAATACTCTCCCTGATTTAAATGTTCTTGAAAAATCTATAACGTTTTTTATGTTTTTTATCTTACTTATCTCGTAGTTATACCTTGGTATGCCCCCTCTGCTTGGGTCCAAAGTCTCTGCTATAAGTGTTACTTCCACGATATTTTAATAGCAAGAGTAAAATTTAAAGCAATAATAACTAGAAAATTCATATAAAAAAGTGAAAAGCTGGGTTGGCTGAGCGGTTAAAGCGCCGGTCT
>JAJZKH010000055.1 GCA_021850955.1 Microcaldota archaeon | reverse complement strand
TAGTTTTTTTAAACTTTTTATAGTCCTATTCAAAAAAAATGTCTCATTAAAAGATTCCTTTTTATTTCTCCTATCTAGGGATCCTTATTCCCAATTTCTCTTGCCAAGAGATTCATTCATTTTTTTTCCTAGTATCCCATTGACATTTAATCAAAACAAATGGTTTCTGGAGATCGAAGATACTACATCAATGATGTGGCCTTTCTTATTTAATGGAAGAACCTCAGAGATTAACATTGCAGACAAGAGCTTTTTAATAATTTTCAGAACTCTTGTTGAGTCAGAGAACTGTCTCGGTATAGTTACCCATATGAAATCTACTGCAACAAGCCTTCCAACTTTGTTGAAAAATAAGGAAGTAGAAAAAAAAATATTCTATGCCCCACTTGGATTATCACAACCTCCAGATTTTAATTTTATAAAATCATTAAGAGAAAAAAATAACAAAAACAATACTGTCTTATTATTCACCAACTCCTGGCATCAATTGGAAGACAGTTTCTTTTTAAGGGGGGGTATCGACGTATTAGAATCTTTCAAGGAATTAACAAAAAAATATAAAAACATTAAACTTATAATAAGAAGCAAAATCCCAAACATATCAAACGTTTATTTCAATAAGAAAAAAGTTATTATCGATCCAAAGATTTTCAATATCTTAAATGATGATAGAGTGGTTGTGCATGACAATTTTCTTGGTAAAGAAATATTTAGAGGACTTTTTACTGATTCAGACATTTATCTTCTACCAGCAGCTAGAATTCATGTAGTTTCTACACTTGAAGCAATGTCTTATGGTCTAGCTCCCATTGTTTCTGATGGTTGGGGTTTCGAAGAATATATTGAAGATCATGTAAATGGCATTATCGTAAAAGGTCGGCATGGAATAACAAGCTGGATGGATACTAATGAAGGGTTTTTAAGAGAAAATTATCTCCCAATATATTCAAAAAATCCACAAATTATTAGTGAAATCGTTAACTCAGTTTCTGAACTGATCGAAGACACTAATCTTAAAACTACAATTCAATTAGAAGCACTCTCTACAATAAAAAATAAATATTCACCTGAAAAATGGAAGAGAAATCTTAAAAATGCATTTGATTCCTCCATTTAACCAGTATTCATTGATAATGGCTTATCTCAATATCGGAGGAGCGCGACTGTCAAAATAAAAATGGTCCATCAATGGACAACCAATAAACAACAATCAATCAGACGAAAATAAGACTAATCAGCTCTATACGATATCCAGTATTCAAAAGGATTCCTTCATGGGATTATATAGCCCTATTCCGGTAATTGTCATTCCAATGATATCGATAGGGACTTCAATTCTCATATTTACTTATCTTCATTTTCCCCTGGAAAAGGATCGGATACTATCAATTGATGGTCTACGCGGATATCTTGCGCTCGGGGTTTTTATTGAACATTCTGCTAATTGGTATCTCTACCGAAAAACCGGGTTGTGGTTACCCTTAAAATCAAATCTCTATCAGAGTCTTGGCAACATTGGAATTATGTTTTTTTTCATGATCACTGGTTTCTTATTTTGGTCAAGATTAATTCGTGATGAAAACACTTCTTTGGATTGGGTGAAACTATATATTGCAAGATTGTTGAGATTAACTCCGCTATATTTTTTTGTCGTTTCAATTATTCTTTTAATTGTTTTTATTAAAACTCACTTTATAATTAGGGAAAAAATCAGCTCCTTATTAACTGAAATTTTTCAATGGTATAGCTTTACAATTGGTGGCAGGCCCAATATTAACGGATTAAAGGATACCTCAATAATTTGTGGTGTTGTATGGACACTTCCATATGAATGGTTGTTTTATATTTCACTTCCATTCATGGGATTATTTTTCAGAAAGCACAAACAATATCTGTCTTCTCTCATTGCGTTAATTGGGATAATCTTTCTTTATATTGTCATGCATTTAAGCAAAGATGTATGGTTTTCGTATTCACCACAACTTCTTAGCGCATTTTTAGGCGGTATATTCGTTGCATATATTGTAAAGCTAAAAGCTTCAGAAATTTTAAAAAATTCTTTCTTTTCCTGGATTTCAATTTTAATTTTATGTTTAATTTTTTATCTCACCACAGATCCGTGGAACACCATTGGAATTATCGCTTGTTCCTTTATTTTCCTTGTAATTGCTTCTGGAAATTCATTTTTTGGCATCCTTACACTGAAAAGCTCAAGAGTATTAGGTGAAATAAGTTATAGCATTTATCTAATCCATCCATTATTATTATTTTCACTTTTCGAATTTTTAATGCCACAAAAAACCCCCATAAGACCCACCACTCACTGGTTGTCCATATTTTTACTTATCCCCTTTTTAATCCTTTGTTGTTACTTTACGTACACAAAAATTGAATATCCTTTTATAAAATTAACAGGAAGAGTTAATTCATTCATAAGAGGGATTATAGGGGATAGGAGAAAACCATGATTATAAATCATAAATCGAAGCATCTCTTAATAAAATTCTTAAAAAAAACCTCTGTTGGGCGATGGCTGATTGCGTTAGCAAAAATTTCTAATACAAGATGGAGAGTCGACCAATTAGAAAACAGACCAAAAAATGCGGAAATCCCAGAACATTTTTATATAATGGATGTTTTAGAAGATTTAATAAGTACGCATAAAAAATTGGTAAGTGATTCTATTTCGATAGATGAAAAAATTAACAAAATATCAGAAATATTTAAAGAAAAAGAATGCAACCCATTTATGAGAAATTTTATTAGCGGACTTTTAAAGGAATTTGTGGAAAAAAAAATCCACAGACGCTATAAGGCTATAAATAGAGGCGACTATAGCACCCTGGAGCACGATGGAATAATCGCCTTAAATGATTTAAGGCTCTCCGAGGTACAAGTAAATGATATAAGAAAATATTTTGAAGATAAGTTATTATATAATGCACATGTTTATGCCTATAGTGATAAAATTGGTTACTCTATAAAGGATATCAAAAAAATTTCAAGCATTGGTTCTTACCATCTAAAAGACTCGGTAAACTGTCCTCATCTTTTAAAAATAGCTACAGACCCAAATATTTTAGGTATTGTAGAAGAATATTTAGGTTGTGTTCCTACAATATACTCATTCAATACTTGGTGGTATTTCCCCGGACATCCACAAACCGGTCCACAAGACTTTCATCGTGATATTGATGATTATAAGTTTCTTGCACTTTTTATTTATCTAACAGACATATACGGTGATGAGCAAGGAGGCCAACATCAATATATACGAAAAACACATAATGAAGATTCAATAATGCCTTTACTATCAAACGACAAAGAATTAGCTAGCGCATTTTTTCATCCAAAAATTAAAAACAATGGTTATCACTACTCCAATCTTTATTCCAGGTTTTTTAAGGATCAAATCTCCGACATAATAGGTCAAGCAGGCTCGATATTCTTAGCTGACTCTTATGGATTCCATAGAGGAGTTCCTCCAAAAAAAGAAGATCGCCTTGTGTGCTGGATTCGTTATGGATATGGCGAAAACATAACTTATAAAAACGACAAGAACTATCCAGTAGAGTCAAAAATTTCAGATTCAAATCAGTTGAACGATCCTTACTTTAAGTACATGACTAGGCTTATAGCAAAGTAAGATAATTTTAAACGTTCAATGCATTATATAGAAAGGTATCCAATTTAAAATGAATTATAAATTTCCATTTTACTACAATGATTTTGTAATTATAAAGTTAAGCGAAGACCTTTTTGGAATTCAAAGCGTCGAGGACTTTCATACCGACAACAAAAAACTGTTGTTCTCATCGCCATCTGTTAATAATTGTATAGAATACTTAGATGGACGTGTTGATATTTTATTTTTAATAAAAAAATTTATCCCTTTTAGAAGATATGTCAAGAAATCGTATTTATATCTGAGAGAAGTAAAAAGTAATATATATAATAATATAATACTAAAAAATTATAAGACCGATAAGAAAATTATTGAATTCTCCGGATGGGCAGAGCCATTTATTGAAACAAGAGTTGGAACTCATCCGGTTTTTAATTTTACTTTTTCCCCGCCTGAAGGTTATTGCTACAAGCAGTCAAAACATCTAAAATATACTAATTTTTTAAATATAAGGTTACTACTCATTTACTTATATGCTATTAGAATTTCTTTTAAATTTTTTATCAAAAAGATTCCTATAAAGTTTATCATCAAATTTGTTTCTACCAGAAGAATTCGACAGATTAGTGACCTGCCAATTGGAGAAAAAAATATAGTTCTCTATCCAACATATCCATTTACGGTCGAACAACATTCTTGGTTCATAGAAATTGAAGATATGTTGACCTTGATGAATCCGTTTGTATCGAATGGTACTTTTAATCCCGATCTGGATCGGAAACATCCAATCATCAGGATGCTGGAAATCCTATTCGAATCAAACAGATTTAAAGGGGTTATTTCACATTTAAAAGCTACTGCAGATGGGCTCAAAATTTTGTTTAAAGATAATCCCAAAATTCCTCCCAAAATCTATTTTATTCCATTAGGGACACAGATTGGTCCACAGATCATTCGATCTAAGGTTAAAAAGAATATAAATATCTTGTTTCTTAATGGATGGGCTCAAGATCCAAAAGCTTTTTATAGACGTGGAGGTTTAGATGCTCTTGAATCATTCTCATACATAGCAGATGAATTTCCCCATATAAAACTTATTGTCAGATCACCTTTGCCAAGATTAGAAGACAAATATCAAAGAATTCTTAGCCTCAAAAATGTTGAAGTCATAGATAAAAAACTGAGCAGAGAGTCTCTTCATAATTTATATGAGAACTCTGAAATTTTATTGTTCCCGGCAGTAAGAATTGCTGTAACAACATTGCTACAAGCAATGGAAAATTCCTTGGCGATTGTTGCAAGCGATGGATTTGGAATTGAAGAATATATTGAAGATGGAGTAAATGGCTTAATTTCAAAGGGATTTTATGGATCTACTGGATATATAGACGAAGAAGGTATTTATAGAGAAGACTGGCTTCTTTCTCTCAAAAGCAACCCGGAAGTTTGCAAAAGTGCTGCAGAAAATTTAAGACGCTTAATTTCAAGTCCCGAATATTTATTAAAAATTCAAGAAGGCGCAAGAAAATCAATCGAACAGAAATATTCGATCAACGCATGGAATAAAGAGTTAAAAAAAGTCCTTGATAATTTTTAGATTTTTATTCTCATTTTTAGATTTTTATTCTCTTTTTAAACTGATATCCATGTTCGTTTTTCAATACCCCAAATCGATATCCCAGAAATTTTAAAGCTGACCGTAAAAGAGCCAAAGGAATCAGGGTGAACCGATTGAGGACAAGGTACTTCCATTCGGATATAAAAAACCTCTTTCCTTCACCCCCTGCTTTCCCAAAAGTTTGTACTATCCATTTTTCTCTCCCATAAAACTTCCCGACCTGGACATATCTTCTGAACTCTTCTCCAAGTGAATACGCATGGGAATGATAGACCCTCGACTCCGCAACATAGGCAATCTTCCAACCTTTGAGA
>JAJZKH010000054.1 GCA_021850955.1 Microcaldota archaeon | reverse complement strand
AGATTTAATATAAAACAATTGGAAAATAAATTTTTTATACTTAAATCTATTTTTAAAAATACAAATTTTTTTGTTTTAATCCGATGGAAGGCTTTTGTTAAGCTACAGTTAATAGGTTCCAAATTTTCTAAAGTATCTTTATCTGCTCGTTGTATAAAAACAATCAATCGTAAAAAATTTAATAAGTTAACACCTTTTTCACGCCATGTTTTTTTAAAATTAATTCGAGCAGGACATATTTCTGGTATTAAAAAAGCTAGTTGGTAGTATTATTTATTTTACAACAGGTAGTTAATAAAATTATTTACAGTTATTATTTTTTAAAACTTAGCTGTTCACTTTTTGGAATATAGCCAAGTGGGAAGGCATTAGTTTTTGGTACTAAGATACAGAGGTTCGAACCCTTTTATTCCAAATGCTGAGTCTCGCTAAAAATTTTGTTACTCGATGGGTCTTTTCTACTAACCACAAAGAACTTGGCATTCTTTATCTTGTTTTTGCTGTTATAGCAGGCGTAGCTGGGACAATCTTGTCTCTGTACGTAAGGGTGAATCTTGCCTCACCAAACTCGAAGTTTTTGGAAATCAATTACCACCTTTATAATGTAGTAGTTACAGGCCATGCATTTCTTATGATATTTTTTATGGTAATGCCTGGATTGATAGGTGGATTTGGTAATTTATTTATACCAATTATGGTGGGCGCTCCTGATATGGCTTTCCCAAGGATGAATAATATCAGTTTTTGGCTACTACCACCAGCATTTATGCTGTTAGTAGGTTCTGTTCTATGTGAGGCTGGTGTTGGTACAGGTTGGACTGTATATCCTCCACTATCGGGAGTTACAGCTCATTCAGGTGGTGCTGTAGACTTAGCTATTTTTAGTTTGCATCTTTCTGGTATAGCTTCAATTTTAGGGGCTATTAATTTTATATGTACTATTACAAACATGAGATCAAGTAGTCTAACATTTCATAGATTACCTTTGTTTGCATGGGCTATTATTACAACAGGATTTTTACTTTTAATGTCGTTACCTGTATTAGCTGGTGCAATTACAATGTTGTTGACTGATCGAAATTACAATACATCATTTTTTGACCCTGCCGGTGGAGGTGACCCAGTTTTATATCAACATTTGTTTTGGTTCTTCGGTCACCCAGAAGTTTACATTTGTGCGCCGATGTGTTATTTATCTCGTCAGTTACAATGGTAACTATGCTTTATTATCGTATGGGCATTAAAACACCATTCCCTAGGTTTACTGGAAACAGAAGCTTAGAAGCGGAATGGAAAGTCTATTTGAGGGATCCTAACTTCCCCAAAAACAATAGGCGAGTTAAGTCTGCTATGGCTAGGTTAACAAAGTTGATACGAGTGAACGACGCTAAACTGCGTGGTAGATGTAACAGGTTAGGTAACGGTCTATCTTTAGTAAGGGCTAACTCCAGAATGTGGTTCAGCTCTATGATAATTGCTAAACGTTTTTCATATTTGATTTCAAGCTCGCAACGGCCTAAGGCAGATACTTACGAGTATAATAGAACTTCGGGAAACTCTAAAGGTCGAAAGACCCATGAGTTCGGAGTCTCCGTAGTAGATTTATATCGAAGGGAGACAGAAGTAAGACGCTTTTCGAGTTCAAAAATCATTAATCTTAAAGGAGGCGATATGTTGAATGAGTTAAGAAAAAGAAATATTGGTAGTAAAAGTAAAATTTATAAATTGATTCATTTAATTGCAGATATAAAAGTTTTAATATTAGCTTATAAAAGTGTAAAGAATGTTTATGGCAAAGTGTCTTCGAGAACTAATAGTAAGATCTCAGAAGAAGCTGATTTAAAGCTTCTAAAAGAGATTAGTTCAGATATAAAAGCGGGAACGTTTCAATTCTCTCCGGCAAAAAAGATATATACCCCTAAACTAGAAAAATCTGAATTGAAACGTCTTGAAATTTGGAACCTTAAAGATAAAATTGTTCAAACAGCGATGACAAAAGTTTTGAATATAGTTTACGAAGACTACTTTTCGCAATGGTCTCATGGATTCAGATCTAATAGTGGGCGTCACTCTGCTTTGAGACAACTTAAGCAAACTTTTAGGGGCGTTGCTTGGGTGATTGAAGGAAAGATTTTTAAATGTTGTGACAATATCGATCATAAAGTTTTATTTGAAATATTAAAAAAAAGGATCGCCTGCGATAAAACTTTAGCGTTGATAAAAAGGTATATTTTAAATCCATATTTTGATGGAAACAGAATAGTGTGTCCAAAAAAATTAGGTATGTTTCAAGGGAGTTTTTTGAGTTCTTTGCTTTTTAATGTTTATCTTAACGAATTTGACAATTTTTTAACAGATCTAAAAAAAAAATTTGACGTTGGTAACCCTTATAAGAAGAGTTCAGAATATCGAAGAATTCAGTACGCCGCTATTTCTAAAGAGACAGATTTGAAAACTAAAAAAAAGTTGAAAAGTCAACTCTGTAAAAATTCAAGTAAAACTGTTTCAGACGATGGACTTAAGAGAATACAATACGTGCGGTACGCCGATGAGTTCGTCGTCGGAGTAAATGGAAGTTTGAGAGATTGTTATGAGTTAAAAGACAAAATTAAAATATTTCTTGCTGATAAACTTAAGCTAGATCTTAGTAACGCAAACACAAAAATTTCTAACTTTAACTTGAAAGGAATTTTTTTCTTGGGAACAAAAATTTGGGGTAACTCTAAGAAAAACAAAGTATTCAGAAGTGTTAAAAAAGATGGGAGTTTAATGAATATAAGAATTACCTCAAAACCAACGTTACAGGCCCCGACTCAAGAAATCTTGGCTAAAGCTGAAAAATTTGGTTTTCTGAGAAAGACGAAGAAAGGTACTTGGACGCCAACGGCGAAAAAAAACTTAGTTAATTTAAACCATGATGATATACTGGCGTTTTACAATACTAAAGTTAAAGAAATTTTGAATTACTTTTATACTACGGAGCATAGAAAAAGTCTAAGATCAACTGTTCGTTTATTTAAACACTCCTGTGCATTAACTCTAGCCTTGAAGTTCAAACTAAGGCGAAAGTCTAAAGCGTTTAAAAAGTTTGGAAGTTCATTAAAGTGTGAATCAACAGGTCGGGAATTTTATAAAAAATGAAAAGGACTCTAATTTTTTAGCATTGTCGTAGAAGTCATAGATAAATGTATCGACCCATTACTTTTATAAGCTAGTATTAAAACTTTTATATCTGCAACTAAATGAATCAATTTATAAATTTTACTTTTACCAATATTTCTTTTTAATGTCTTACTTTGGAAAGCCGTATGATAGGAAACTATCACGTACGGTTTGGGGGAGAGGAAAGAATACCTAAATTGAAAGACACGGTGTCTCTCTTTATCCCACTAATACTACCCGGTTTTGGTATTATCAGTCACCTTCTTGTTAGCACAGCTAAAAAATTTGTTTTTGGTTATTTAGGTATGGTTTATGCTATACTTTCTATTGGAGTATTAGGATTTATAGTTTGGGCGCATCATATGTATACAGTAGGATTAGATATTGATACTAGAGCTTATTTTACTGCTGCGACAATGATTATTGCAATTCCAACTGGAATAAAAGTTTTTAGCTGGTTAGCTACGTTATGGGGAAGTGCATTAGAGTTCAAAACACCTATTTTATTCGGTGTAGGATTTATATTTTTATTTACTCTAGGAGGTGCTACAGGTGTAGTGCTTGCAAACTCTGGTATTGATATCGGTCTTCATGACACCTATTACGTAGTTGCACACTTTCATTATGTGTTATCAATGGGTGCTGTTTTTTCAATATTTGGAGGACTATACTATTGGTTTATAAAGCTATTGGGTTTAAAATATTCTGAATATTTAGGTCAATTACATTTTTGGGCTTTTTTTGTCGGAGTGAATCTAACTTTCTTTCCGATGCATTTTTTAGGCGTTTCTGGAATGCCAAGAAGAGTACCAGCTTACCCAGATTCATTTTTTCCTTATAATAGAGTATCTTCTTGGGGATCTTATATATCATCATTTTCACTATTATGTTTTATATTAGCTGTAATAACTACGGCGTTAAGTTACAATAAGCTTGCCGAATACTTACGAGACCAAGAACGAAAAAATCGAAAATAGAGAAGATGAAAGAGACAATATTATTAATCCTTATTGGTTGCTATGTGTCAAATTGGTTCCCAAATGAACCAGAATATGTATTTCCACCGGAAGAACCTGAAGAAATTGAAGAAATTAAGCGAGAACTTACTTTTTATGAGGAAGTTGTGAAATGGGCGGAGGTACCTCCGTGGACAGATGCGCGAATCAAACGTTGGAAAAGAAACATATTAAGGGTAATAATGATAAGGGAAACTCTTCTACTATTCGTGGTTGCGTTTTTATTGTTTTGCTATTTTTATTTAGAAGGTGACATTCCTGACGTACCTCATAAAGATATGGACGGGTTAGAGTACCTTATTCGTCAATACAGAATAGTTAGATTCCTTTTCTGTGTCTTATACTACGGGCAAGCTCCTGATGATACTACTTCTGATGAGTTTAGTATAATATAATAATAACATTATGGAAAAAGCAATAATACAAATTATTACAGTTACTTTTTGTGCTTTACTATTTCAATATATACTTCTTCTAATATTTGTTATAATACCTTATCTTATTAAGAAAGATCTTTCCACTGATTCTTTTCCTTTGTTTCCTACACTAGGAGCGATGAGAAGAGCTATAAGAATAGTAATATTTAGGGAAATTAGAGTGTCTTTAGAAGCTATTAGAGATTTATTGTTGAACTTTTTTTTTGCAGAAGATGACTTTGGGTATTATCACTTAACTTGGGTCGAAAAGTTAAAGGGAATTTTGCTTCATTGCCTGCGAATACTGTGGTATCTAAATAGATTAATTTATTTGCACACACATTAATTAAAAAAAAAAAAACAGTCGGTTAAAACATATTAATATTTATTTCTTAGAATAAAAGAGTTCTTAAAAATTTTATGTGTCATCACTTTCAGTATTATTTTGTTTTTTAGTTGTAACAACCGCTGGTAGTTAAGTCACGATAAACTTAACCTACGCAGTAGCGAAGGGCATTTCGAGTTAAATAAAATATCTCGAGGTCTTATGTATCATCACTTTCAGTACTAACTTTTTTTTTTCAGTTATAACAACCGTCGGCAGTTAAGTCACGATAAACTTAACTTACTCAATAACGCTCGGCATTTTAAACTATAGTATTTTCCATATTTGATATCTCAGCGGTAGAGCAAAGGACTGAAAATCCTTGTGTCGGTAGTTCAAATCTACCTCAAATAAACATGAATATAGAAGTTATAATTAAACTAATCCAAATACATTTGGGTATCGAGATTTTTTTGATACTCGCTTTTATTATAAAGCAGGGTTGGTCTGAAAAAAATACTAGAGATTACGTATTTAACGGGAGAGCATCAGCTTTAAAAGCTATTAAACTTTTATTGTTGTCCTTGCTTTTCCCAGAGGATATTCTCAAGTTTTATGACTTAACTTGGCTCGAAAAGTTACTAAAAATTTTTTATTGTTGCAAGCGAATAGTAAGTGCATGTTACATTTTTGTCAAGAACAT
>JAJZKH010000053.1 GCA_021850955.1 Microcaldota archaeon | reverse complement strand
ATAGCTACAACATTGATTACAAATAAAATAATTAAAAATATAAATAGAAAATATAAAACAAGAATAAAACAACAGAAATTTTCTTATAATTTAAATAATAAAAATTTAAACAGAAAATATTTGAGTGGTTTCGTAGATGGTTCGAAATCTTTTATCGAACTTGTAGAAAAAATAAATCGCTTCGGCTAAGCAGTGTGTAAAATTATATCTAAATCTTCAACAAGATTCAAAAATTTTTAGGTATTAGTATATTATAAGATTATATGGGAAAGTAAATGATTAAAATGCTAAAATCTGGTGATCACTACATAACTGTAGATATTAGCATAAAGACAAATTCCACATTAAATATAGTTATAGCGCACGGAGCTAAAAATGACATGAATTACACACTCATCAAACAACTTTTTGAATTGCTTAGATTAAAATATTCAGTAATAAAATTCAATTTTTCATATGTAGATAATAATCTAAAACTGGATGAAAAGATAAACAAAGAAGAAATAGAAACATGCATAAAATTCCTTGGTAATAAAAATATTGTTCTTATAGGAAAATCTTATGGAGGGTTTCTTTCAACGATAATTGCATCGGAAAATAAATTTGACATAGTAAAGGTTATAGTTTTAGGATATCCATTACATGAACCAAATAGACCCGGCAATGTATACTCACAAAAACATCTAAAGAACAATAAATTACCCGTTTGTTTTATAAATGGCGATTCTGATGAAAATTGTAATTTAGATATTTTTCAACATATGTTACCAAATTATGAAATAGAAATAATAAAAAATGCAAATCATTCTTTTAAACCAATTTCAAAAATGACTAGTATAGAACAAAATGAAAAGGAAGTTATCGATAAAATTTATATAATAATAAAAAATCTTAACAGCGTAGATAAATAATAAAAAATAAATTCAATAAATAGATATATGAATAAGTATTAAGGATAAATATGAAATTTACAATAAGAGTTGCAAAGACAAAAGACCTTGAAGGTTTACTTGAATTGGAAAGGGAGGCACATAACGAAATTAATTGGTGGGAGAAACAAACAAGAAAGGAATTCCTTCATTCTATGTCGGTATCAAAATATAATGTTATGGTAGCAGTACATAATGGAAAAATAATAGGATACATACAGGCCGAACTTAATATTAGAGGATATGGTAAGTTTAAGAATCTATTTCTTGAAAATATATACGTTCTTAAAAAATATAGAAGACTTGGAGTTGCTAAGCGTTTGGTTCAAAAATTTACCGATTATTGGTGTAAAAAAAGGAAGTATGTAGAACTTGTAACCACAAAGGAAAATAAGAAAATATTCGAAAAGCTTGGATTTGAATGGACTATGGTGTATATGAAGATGGGTCCTAAATCAGATAAATCAAAAACTTAACTCTACAGACATAGAACCTACATATTGAATGTATTTTTGAACGTGTCAATAAGGTTAATCTTAAATAATCTCTTTGTCTTTGATTAGTTAATTCAGATATTATATAGGCACAGCTCCTACAAAGTATCCTATTAAGTAACCAGCTATTCCTGCCAGAAGGCCTATTATTAACATCTGCATACCATTTCTCCATAAAGAGCCTATCGTTTTCTTTGCTTCGTAGTAGCCTATTCCGAAAAGCACTATGCCACTTAGTATTAATGATGCTATTGCTCCAGCATGTATGTTATTTATGAAAAAGAATGGAATCAATGGAATTATAGAGCCAAGGATTGTAGCAGCAAAGACTATTCCAAAGCTGCGTAATGGCTGATGTTTTGAAACTGGAGAGAGCTTAAGCTCAAAGGACATCATAAACTCAAGCATAGCCTTTGGATTTGCAACTATCTTATTTGTCATGCTTTCAAGATCCTTACCAGAATAACCCCATTCTTTTAGTATATCACGTATCTCAGCTTTTTCGGTCTTTGGAACTTCTCTCATTTCAGTTAGCTCCCTCTCGCGCTCCTTTAAATAGTACTTACGCCTTGCAAGAGTTGAGGTGTACGCTACAGCCCCCATAGAGATTGATTCTGCACCT
This sequence comes from Microcaldota archaeon, assembly GCA_021850955.1. The sequence goes on along the minus strand of JAJZKH010000053.1, from coordinate 3,716 downwards.
AATGCAGCTAGGCCAGCAACAAAAATAAGCCTCATGTCACTTGTTGCAGCCGAAATGCCAAGTATTATGCCAAGAACATTTACAAGACCATCCTGACTGCCCAATATGAAATCAGATAGGATATTTGTTGTTGGGTGCTTTTCATGACCTTGTGGAATAAGTATTTTGTCTTTAGCTTTTTTCACGTCCAAAAATAACACCAGTGCACAGTATTGAATTGCTACTTATACATAAATATTTTTCTATATATTTTTTACTTTGAAAGAATGCTGTTATTTTATATTATCTTACTTCTAGTATACATGTCTTTTGTATTAGCTGATATTAGATTATTAGGTCATAGATGACCAGATATTAAAGTGACAATAACAAATTCACAGCACCGTCTTAATAAAATTTATTAAGGTTGTGTAATTAGGGACATCTTTTACAAGATTAGACATCTCTGACAACCACAAATTATTATCAATACTTTTCAATTTTTCTAACAACTTATCATTGGAAAATTTAAAACCATATAATTCAAGTTTTTTGTTTATTAATTTTTTATCTACAAGTATTTGCTTATGCTTAATTAAATAATATATATCGTATACATCCCTTGCTTTGACATTTTTTCTAGTAAGTAATGCTCTTACCTTCTCTGCTAATATTTCTTTAGGATTCATAACCGGAACAATAAACATAGGTATATCAGGATATATGGAAGATAATTCAAGAGTATCGTATTTTATAAGCAGTGATTCACGCATGCTTAAATTTATCTCCAATGCCTGTTCTGTTTTTCTTTTGCCATAAAGAGGACCTTTTATATGTAACTCTATATCCAAAGAAGTTTTAGTGCCTCTTCTTTTAATCTTTCCAAGTTCATAAAGAGCATTTATACGAGTAAATGCCCTATCTAAGGAAGAGATGGTAGTAGTCCTAGTTATTTCTCCAATATAAGTAAAATCAAGATCTTCTGAAAATCGATTTAGGCCGTAAAACATGCTTAAAGCTGTACCACCCTTGAATATAAGATTTCCTGAAAAACAGTTACTTAGCTCGTAAAGAGTTAATGTTTGCAAATAATGTTTCTCTAACTGTCTTTCATCCATAAATCTATAATTCCATAAAAGTAATTGACTTTCTTCTATCATTTAATCAACCATCTGTTTTTTTCTGATGAAATACCTGGAATAGTAATGTAACGTTTAGATCTTTTTTTATATAAATCAGACGCATCAAGTCCTTCAGATTCCAGTAAAAAACCAAGTCTGCTTATAAGTGCATTGGAATGCATCATTATACAGTAATGCTTAAGTTTTTTAATATCTATCAGGTGTTTATCCCTAGCTATTTGAAAAGACTCAAGAACATAACTATAAGGAGGCTCACCAAAATATAACGCGTCTATTATCGCTTTTTCTGTTTCTGCTATAAAGATACCATCCTTTTTTAAATAGCCGAAAAATCTGTTTTTGTCCAGTAATCTGAACTCGATGACATTTCCATGTATAGTGAGTTTTTTATGCCTCAAGGTGCTTATTACACTTATTTTTAAAGGAATTTGGGTTGTTAAATTGTAGTATCTAAATGCTGAAAACAAACTCAGATAGGATGGAAATATCACATTAGATGCCACCTCTAAAATATCTGTTCCTTTTAAATAGTACTTCCCGCGTTCTATCCTGTCGATATATTTGTTCTTTGAAAGCATTAGGGACATGTATAAAGTTTTTTTTCCAGTAAGCTTTGAAGCATCATTAACTGTAAATACATTCTTCCCCATGGCAGAAAGACGTTCTATTAAATCGTACATTTTTTGATAAGGCATAAGTATATTTATACAATTAAGTATTTATATCTATACTTTTATATAGATATAAGGTTGTAAATGTATTTTAAAACTACATATTAAAGTTCTCAGTTAAAATTAATGATATCAAAAGACCATGGTCTTCAACAAAATTGATAAAAACTTGACTACACTCCTAGATTTATATGTTAGAGATTAACTTGCATATCAAACAGCGTACAAAGAACAGAGTATGGGAATAAAACTAAAACAATTTAATGAAATTCTTTAGGTATTGAAAAACAACGGATAATTTCTAAAAATTAATAAATATTATAAATATTTTTCTATATATTTTTTACTTTGAAATAACTGTCTTTTTCCTTTTTTCTATCCTTTCAACAACCTCTGCTAGTGATACAAATGAACTGTCATTTCTTTTAGATTCTTGAAGAAGATTTATTGCGCACTGACTTACTCCGCTATCCTTTATAGACTCAAATCTTTCCTTGGAACGCTGCCATATATTTATCCATGAATCAGTATATAGATTTCCAATTTTTATGTCTCTTATCAATGAACAGGGAGTAACTGAACCGTCAACAAAAACAGCGGCTCTAACAAGACCAGCTGTACAGGTTTTAAATGCATATTTGTCAAGAACTGGTGTCTCAAATTTTACAGAAGCAGAGCAGTCCTCAACTATGCCATAAAGTTTTATTTCATTCCTTCCATGAGCTCTAATTACACCATTAACTAGATTAAAGAGCTTTCTCATTTCAGTGCGTTCCTGTTTTAATTCAAAATACTCTACGCCAAGTATAGAGGTTGGCTGAAGAGGCTCTAAATTTAATGAAACCAAATAAGAATATTCTTTTATGAGTTTGGAGGTAGTTGCTACTATATCATTAGAGTTTATATTTGTAAAAACTATCCCAACCGAGAAGGGTATGCCACTTTTTTCAAGTGTATTTATGCCATCTATAGATTCTTTGGTCTTTCCCCTGGTAACATCGTTTACCTTTGGATCAAAACTATCCATAGATACCTGTAATGAAGCCCCATTATTTACGGCATTCTTTAAACGTAGTAGCTGTTTTTTATCAAGCCTTGAGAGCAATGTACCGTTAGTGCTTATTTGAACGCCTCTTCTAAATACATTATTTGCAAGCTCAATTAATGAGACCATATCTTTTCTTATAAATGGTTCTCCGCCTACAAGAACTGCCTCAAAAGGATCTGCTTCGTCTTTTGTTTTTTTGAAGAGATACTCCATTTTTTGAAATGATGGCGTTTTCCACGTGAATGGTTTTGCATAACAATACTTACAATCAAGATTGCAAACACTGGTTACTTCAAACTCTACCCTAAATGGAAAATTTGGGTAAACCTTTTCCATATCATGCACTTTTTCTGTATTCGAATAACCTAAGAATATCCGGATCAGAATGAAATGCCTCATCAAAGGTCTTATTTAAAATTTTATTTATTCGTTTTGCAACATCTACAGTAGTTAAAAATATCATATTTGTTCTTAGATCTTGTACAAAGGCTTTATCTGGTTCTATTCTTATTTTTATTTGTTTACCTACCTTGTCATTGCTTATTTTTAATCTGCTACTTAAGTTATTTTCTGTAGAGCTAGATTGGGTCCACGGATCAGACTGAGACCATGGATCAGATTGGTTCCACGAATCCTGCTTCCATTCCTCTTGATCCCAAACAGGCTTATTCAACAAATTGGATCTTGTATGTTTTGAGCTTCTTTGACCTCTTGTGTTGGTTATCGGCATTGAGTACTCCTGACTTGCATTGCGCGCATAAGGAATTAACTCTAATGCTCCGCTTCTATTTAACAATTTCAATTCTGCCCCAATGTCCACAGTAGAAACTAACGATTTCGATTTTTCTTTCATCCCCATATATTACCACCTTTTCC
>JAJZKH010000052.1 GCA_021850955.1 Microcaldota archaeon | reverse complement strand
TCAGATAAACCAGATTTAAGATTCGATTCGAAAATAATCGATATAACTGAAGAAGTTAAACTTAGTAATTATAATATGTTAAAACGAGTAATATCAATGAATGGAAAGGTAAAGGCAATGGTTTTTAATGCCGATTTCAACTCCGAAAAATCAAAAGTAGATAAAAATTACATGTTAAAATTGATAGAAGTTGCAAAAGAGTTGGGCCTCGGTGGTATGACATGGCTCTTTGTAGCTTCAAATAAGTTGTCATCAGAACCTGAAAGCATAGTTATATCTTTTGGAAGTATCGCAGAAAAAATAAAAGAAAAGTTAAATGCAAAAGAAGGAGATATAATCTTAATATTCTCTGATGTATCAGAAAAACTTCTTTTAAATGCAATGGGCAAAATAAGGAAAATATTAGGAGATAAAATAGGTAAATATTCTGATGAGTATAACTTCCTATGGATTGACGAGTTCCCAATGTTTGAAAAAGATGAGGTAACTGGTAAATTAAAACCTGCACATAATCCTTTCTCAGCTCCAAAAGAAGAAACACTTAAGTACTTGGACACAGCTCCAGAAAAAGCAGTTGCACGTCAATATGATTTAGTTTTAAATGGCGTTGAGATAGCTAGTGGTTCTATTAGAATAATTGATCCTGTTGTTCAGAGAAACAGTTTAAAAATGATGGGCATGTCAGATAAGACAATAGATGAAACATTTGGATTTTTAATAGAAGCTCTTGAGTATGGCGCACCAATACACGGGGGAATAGCATTAGGCCTTGATAGACTTGTTGCTTTATTATCAAATTCAGAAAATATACGTGATTTTATACTATTTCCTAAGAATAAAAAATTTGAGTCTCTAATTGATGGTTCACCTACAAAGATAAATAGCAAAAGACTAAAGGATGACTTTGGGATATCTATAAACAAATAATTTTAAATACTAATGCAATATAATATTTAGTCTATATTTATCCGCTAAAGTGTGAAACAAATGAAAAGTTCATTATCTGGTAAATTTATCTATTCACTTAATACTTTAAACAAAAGTAATACCTATATTTACTCTAAAAAACGTAATATCATCTTTAATATTTTTTAAAAAGGTTATGAAATGGGAACCCAACCAAATAAATTATTTCTAATGTGTATGGATGCACGAATGAATGTAATAGCTGATTCATTAAACGATGGAAAAAGCATATTTATAAGGAATGCTGCAGGTAATCCCTACAGCGCTATTCCAACACTTGATGAGGTTATCTCTAATTATCCTATAAAACAGATAATATTCATACCACATACTGACTGCGGAGCTTGTAAATTTACTTACTCCTTACTTACAAAGGGAGAAAGCTCAACAACAGAAATAGAGGATGGTCTTGTCTCCACAATAAGATCAAATATTCAAGATATAAAACTTTTTAACTCTTCGCAAGATATAATTGAGCTACTTCAAAAATTAGGCACTACTTTCTTAAAAACAAGGTACCCTGAGTTGAAAATATCTACTGAATTAGCAAAAACAAATAATGTTGTAACTGGTGAAAAACATATGTTGCTACTGCAACCTTCTACTGAAAAATACTCTACTTTATGTGATAAACTAGGCTTGCCTTTAAACTCAACATACGTATCACAAAGAAATAATGTTTCAAGTTCTACTTGTGATGTTCAGTTAGCAGGATCAGCTTTAGGAATTAGGAACTTTACAATAATGTCAAATACAAACAATACCTTCCAAGAAGAACATGACTCTAAAATTATAAAAGAAGCAGTTGGAAATGTATATCCTGTAAAAATAACTAATGCTGGTATGAAACCAAATTTAAAAACAAAACCAAATCTTAAGAAAGTATTCTAATTATGTTTTTCTGGGGGTGGAGTTATGCATACTGCATAACTTAGAGAAAAGATTTTGGGATTTGGGTGGGATAAAAATAAGTTCTCAACCTGTCCCCCAGAAAACTATACAATTTATAAATCAGCATTTATAAAGCTTTCTATACTGTTTGTTTATTTTAATATTATTTTTTAATATTTTTTCTATTTGTTTTTGGTGTAAGCCCCTGGCCTAACAAAATTCTTGAGTAATCATTTGCAGTTATATCTAACTTATCTTCTATCTTTTTAATTGAACAGTATTCTATTTTAATATATGAACCAGGGTGCATTTCATTTGCATAACCACTCGAAGATTTCCATAATGTAACTCTTCCTTCAACAAAACCATCACTTATGGTGCATTCGGATATACCATTTTGTTTTCCATCTAAATCTTTAAAGTATCTAATTGGACTTACTGAAAGTATCCTTCCTAATATATCTATATTTTTTTCATTTCCATTTAAACTTGAAAAATCAGTTTTAACATCAATCTCTGTTGGAATAACTCTTGAGATATAAGTTCCTGCTGTATTAATTAGTTCTATTGAGTCCTGAATAGTTCTAACCTTAAGATTGCTTATTAAAACCTTATCACCTCTTTGTACAAGAAGTGTATCAACTAATTCACAACTTTTATCCCATAAAACAACAGTCAATGTACTGCCTTCCTCACCTAAAACCAAATCTCTCCTTAATCTTGTAACTCCATTATTTTCTATCCTATTTTTATTAAAAATCCTATATACTGTGTCTTCAATACTAACTAACTCATTATCGTTTGGACTTAATGCAATAAGCTGTTTAACATTACTTTTGCTATAATTTTTATTAGATTCTATCTTTGCAGCAATATTTTTTCCAATCATGCCACTATGCGCATCTATTATTTTGTTTATTGTATTGTCATTTTCAAAACGTTTATTATTTTCCGTTTCTTCACCCTATTGTTTATATACTTTTTGAAAAAGAACAATTATATATCAATTAGGTATTTAATGTTCCCACTACTGCTTTTTATAGTTGCAATACCATTTCTTTCAATACTGTTACTAATAGTTCTACCAAAAAAATTATCAAAAACTATTCAACAGTTATCTTCTATAATAGTACTAATCCTATCATTACTTCTGGTTTTTAGTTTTTCAAGTAATATTCAATCACTTACTCAACCAATTACATTCAGTTATTTAGGCTTCACAGGAGGTTTTCAAGTCACCCAAACTACTCTTATATTAGAGTTGATGTCAGCAATAGTTTTTGCAGCTTCTTCTATAGGCATTGGCTATTTTATCAAAGACAACATACGACTTTATAGTATTTTATTTGCATTAATACAAGGATCCTCTATTGCCTTGTTTTTATCGTCTAATTTATTGTTGCTATATGTCTTCTGGGAAATTGCAGAGTTTTCAATGTTCTTTATAATATACTTATATGGCTCATCAAATAGAAAGTACGCATCAATAAAGTTTATTATTTACTCATTAATATCAAGCCTTTTTCTTCTTATAGCAATATTGCTCATATACGCAAACATTACACCTAATACATTCCAAATTTCACAGATAATAACTTATTCGAACACTATACCTATTTTTATACAGGAACTTGTTCTTCTGTTTCTTGTACTTTCTTTTATGATAAAAATACCTATATTTCCTTTCCACAACTGGCTGCCTGATGCACATACAGAGGCTCCAACAACCGGTAGTATGATATTAGCAGGTGTACTACTAAAGTTTGGTGGTTATGGTTTAATATTAACCAGTCTAATGCTTCCTATCTTTAGCAAGTATTCGTTATATTTAGCTAGTATCTTCATATTTTCTTCTTTATACTCGGTTTTGGTCGCAATCAGACAAAAAAACTTAAAGAGAATTATAGCCTATAGCAGCATAACAGATATGGCAATAATATCACTAGGGATAGCCTCTGGTTCTAGTATAGGAATTAATGGAGCCTTATATGGAATGTTGGGCCATGCCATCTCAATATGTATGTTATTCTTACTAGCAGGCACCTTAAAGGAGATTTATGGTTCATTAGATTTATCTGTATTGAAGGGTATAATGAAGGATTATTCCTCCCTAGCTTATTTATTTATAGCAGGGGTCTTTGCAACAGTAGGAATACCTCTTACTGTAGGATTCATAGCAGATATTTTAATATTCGGTGCCGCATTTACCTCATTTGGTTTGTTTGGTTTAATTCCCTTAATTAGTATAATACTTCTAGGAAGTGTAATGTTTTGGGTAATAGAACGCGTATTCTTGAATGGAAGAGCAACTCCTAATGGCTATGTAATAAACTCAGTATTTTACTCAGAGATTTTCTTATTATTCTTCACTATACTTTTAGGAATAGCACCGTTTATACTACTCCATTAAAAGTAATTCATTGAGATCAAGTAAAGGTATCAAAAATTGGAAAGGAAAAATAAAGATCTAAAACCTAACTATTCTATTTTAAAAGACCAGTTCCTGCAATGCTAAAAAGATATGATGAAGCTGAGTTTATAAAATTTATGAATGGTTGTGGATAAATCCCAAATATTATTGTTACAGCTAAACAAACCGCTATTACTGAAAAGGCAATTTTGCTTACTACTATCTTTGAATTTGTTTTTCCATTGGCGTATACGCTTAAAAGTATCTTTAAGTAATAATAAAGAGATATTATACTATTTATTATACCTAAAAATGTAAGTATGGCTAAACCTGCCGATATTGCACTCAAAAATATTAGAAACTTTCCAACAAATCCTGTTGTTAAAGGCAAACCGACTAATGAAAGCATAAATATACTCAATGCAACTGCAATGAATGGATTTTCTTTATATAAACCGACTAAGTCATCTATTGTTTTTTTGTTTTTTAGCTCTAAAACTAACAATATCGCCATTATGCCTATAAAAATAAACATATGGGCAAAGATCTGGAACATTGAACCAGAAATTCCATAACTTGTTGCTGTTGCCACTCCTATTAAGATATAACCTGCCTGTGAAATTGAGGAGTAAGCCATAATTCTCTTTAAGTTTTTCTGAACAAGTGCACCTATATTTCCGTAAAACATAGTAAGTACTGCAAGAATCGCAATTATTTGAAATGCAGAATGAAAAGCTATAAACATAAGTATTACTATCTGAATAAGAGCAACAAATCCTGCTTTCTTATTCATACTGCCCATCAATGCAGTTATATACGAAGGAGATCCTTCATAAACATCAGGTATTAAAACATTAAATGGGAAGATTGATGCTTCAAATCCCAATCCTATTACAAACAAAACAAATGCAATCAACATAATTAAGGAGTACTGCGATTCTACTATTGATATTGTATTTAAACCACCATAACTCATAGCCATAGCAAAAGAAAATATTGCTATAGAAACCGCTGCCATTATGAAAAGTTTTGTTGCAGCCTCAAGGCTCTTTTTAGATAAAAGAATTGAAAAAACAGTCGGTATGCTTATCATTTCTAATCCAACAAAAACTCCTGGAATTGTGTTTGACATAGAAACTGCATACATTCCTAAAAGGGAAAATGAAAGAAACAATGATAATTCATTATACTTTTTTGAAAAACTAAAGTATAACAAACTTATCAATGCTGCTCCTAATGTGAACAATAAGATGAAGAACTCAGAAAATGGATTTAACGAGAATAAACTCAATAACGAATAAGAAATATTGTTAATGTACAAGTAAAGAACAAAAATTATTATTGCTGAAAAAACAAGCAAATTAAAAATTAGATGTAACCTTTTTTTAGAAAATAATGCTAAAAATAAATTACCAAATAACATGATTGAAAATAAAAGTCCTAAAACATCAAATGTAATCACTCATACACCTTTTAATACAAATATTAATAAGAATAAAAATATCATACCTATTGAAAGAA
>JAJZKH010000051.1 GCA_021850955.1 Microcaldota archaeon | reverse complement strand
GTTAAGAAACTAAATAAAATATACTTATTTATGAGCCTTTAAAGCTCTTTGCCTTCTCAAGCCTCTGTTTTATCAATTCACATGTGGCCCAATAAACTTCATTTCTTTCGTCTTTTGTTAGTCTCAATTCATCGAAAATTATGTTGTCAAGCTCTGCCCTATCGGGGAGTGGGTTAGGTTCTTGCTCTCTTATTGGTTTTGCTGGATCTATGCCAATCTCCTCAAAAATTGTTTTTATTTCTCGTTTGCAAATTTTCGCCAGTATACTCTCAACTCTCTCATAATCTAAAAATACAGGATTAAATATTACCATATGTTCTTTTAAATCTGATTTTACCATTATTGCCGATCCGCCGCCAAACCCTTTTCTAGCGAGTATCTCGAAGAATAAGAAAGTTAAACTGGAATTCAAAACTAAAAGGCAGTTTTTTTCTAATTCTCTGTTGATTGGTTCCATGCCGAAGAAGTTACCCGTAAAGGTAAACTGGTTTTCATTAAATAAACAAAGATGTCTGTCCCCTCTCATGGCTGGCCATAACAATCGCGAATGTTTGTATACTGTAGCTTTTTCAAAATGTTTTATACTCTTAATTATGTATGAGTCATTCTGCGTTATGTATATTTTATTTAGTTTCTTAACATTCTTCAAGATAGGAAACGTTTTTTCAGAGTTTACTTCTTTCATAGGCTTTATATAATCCTCATATCCCGACTCTTTCAATCCTGTCTTTATTTTACACACACTACCTAACTTAACTATTTTTTTATTACTTATTAGATAGAAGAATATGTCCTGGGCTCTTAGATATTTGCCTCCCCACTTATTACCATTATAGTTACCTGATTTAAATCGCCCCCTCTCGTAATCATAATTATCTGGATAAGACCACCCATCTTCTAACAAATCCCCTTGGTATAGAGGAAATATCCTATACGAATCTGTTTTAATCACATTCTTAACCAACTTGGTGATATCACTTTCACGAATTATTACCTGAGCTTTATCTATTGCCATAAGATTTTGTGTAGATAATACCTCTTCAAATGGCTTTAAAAACATTACAAATTTTGCAACATGGTCTAATGCTGGCCAATTATTACTAATCACTCTAAAGACATGTAGAGTTTCCTTTTCAAATGTCGGAGCACCAAATAGCGCGATTATTGTATTCACATCTGCGTGTGCAAAACTCCTTTTTGTACTATCATAGATTGCAGTTATTGGTATATATTTACAAAGAAATTCTTGTAGCTCTTTGCCATAATCGACATCAAGCCAGAAATTTGATGTGATAAAACAAAGCGTACCATTGGAATTTAGTAGACTTAATCCATGAAAATAGAAATATATATAATAATCACTCCTTCCATTTATGCTTTCAAGCATATTAAATTTCGTTTTTACAGAGGAAATTAATTTTTGTCTATATTCTTTCTTCTGACCTTTTGTTACATCTCTCTTTAATACATTTGGCGGTGAAATTTTTTTAAATGGAACATACGGTGGATTTCCAATTACGACATCGAAGCCGCCTTTGTCACCGAAAATCTCAGCAAAATCTATATCCCATACAAATGGTTTCTTTTCAGGATCTTTTAGCGCAATTTTTAATTTCTTAAGTTTTTCGAGTTCTTGGGTGGTGCCGTTTATTTTAGATTCATATTCAGTAATTTTATTTTCATCGATGTTATACGCTCCAAAAAGATTCTTTTGCGATTTTGCCTTTTTAATGCCTAATGTATAAGTTTTAATATTACTATATAAGACTACCTTACGCTCCTCTAAAATTTCTTCAAACAGACGTATCTCCTCCGCTTTTACTTCATCGACTGTCTTAAACAATCTAGTCGGCGAGTTTTCAAAGTACTTTCTTTTCTCCTGTTTTAGTGTCTCAAGCTTTCTCTTTAAGTTTGGATTCAAATTATTAGTCAGCGAATTAAAGGTTAGTCCGCCGACTTCCTGGACCAATGAATCTCCAACTCTTAAGTTAAGGTTAAGATTTGGTAGTAATGGATTCTTTCTTAACTCCTCTTTCTTAAATTCCGTTTCAACTATTAACTGAAGCCAGAGCCGCAGTTCTGCGGCGTGTATCGCCCATGGCATAACGTCGACACCGTATAGCGAATATTGTATGATCCTATTTTTAATACTAAAGTCAGACATGGTCCCATTTGTGTTAGCATGGATTAATTTGTATAGTTCTGTCAGTACGTTTAGCATCCCAACTAGAAACGCTCCAGACCCACATGCCGGATCTACTACGGAGAGGTCATCCAAAACTTCTTTAAGTCTAAATAATAGTTTTTGTTTATTAAACCACGCTATAATTTTATCTTTTTCCTCTGGTAAATCAAAGATAAGATGATAGAATTTTTCTTTTGGTACATCGGGTAAATGTTTGTATAAAAATTCGACTAGCGATCTCCTGCACATAAAATCTACTTCGACTCTAGGAGTATAGAATATGCCCAGATCGTTCCTGTCATAAATTTCTTCTGCAACATTTGCTAATGACTCATATACATATCCCAGCATTTGTGGATCAACAGCGACTTCCGATTCAAGAGGCATATCCTCTTTTATGGTAAAGTTATACTTCTCAAAAAACTCAAAAATTTTATGAAACATACTATCAGAAATAGCGACTTTTAGTTTGTCAACTTCGTTTTCCCTGAATAGCCCCCCATTAAGATAGGGTAATACAGAGAGGGTCTTTACTATATTATCTGGTAAATCATTCAACTCATTTGAGCGATTATTGAACGCCTTAAAAAACACCTGCCTTAACCATTTATCATAAAATTCGTTTGAATTAATTTTTCCTTGTTTTTTATAAGAATCCCATAACCAACTAATGAACTTTGGTTGTTCTAACCAGCCCTTCTTTTTTGATATAAAGTAAATGAACATTATCCTATTGAGCAATTGCAAAGTAAATTCATGAGCCTCTTTAGAGGATAATCCTTGTTTATTAAGTTCTTCCCTTATTGTAAAGAATAGACTGCTGTAATCCCTAAAGAAATCCTCTGTTACTCTTTCTACACTAAAAGCTTTTCTCCACTTTTTCCACACATCTCTCCAATTGACTTCATCATCATAGTATATATTAGATAGTGTTTCTATGATACTATAATATTCTTTCTTATTCGCTATATCTTCCTTGTTTATTACTAATTTTATTAATCTCAATTTTTGTTTACCTGCGTCTATTTTCTCTCTATCTGGAAGTATAAATATCATTTCTGAATAATCAATGGTTACAATCATCAGAAATTGCAGGTATTGCTTATCAAAAGTGCTAGTTATAGAACGCAGAAACGAAGGAGCAAGGCTTGTAGTTTCTAATAAAAAGACTGGTAATTTATCCTCAAAGGTTAAAATCGAATATATTTCTCTTATTTTATCTTCATCTTCCTTTCTTAAATCAAATGTATCTTTTTTCCGCTTGTAAGAGGGATTTAACAGTACTTTATCTGGGTAGTTGAGTATTTTAAAAAGATCAAAGATATCTTTAGCAGAATCGATCTTAATTATCTGATTATACAAATTTTCTCGAATATTGATTTTATTAATAACCATATACAAAGCCAAATTCACCCGTGGCACGTAATAACAAAGCATTTATACCTTTCTTATTGAAACCAAAAAACAACTCACTGCTTATATAGATTGCCATAGTGTATTTTGTGTATTGCTTTTATACAAAAACCTGTTTATATGCTTAATTATCATGCTAATCATCTATTTCTTATAAACTTTCTATAGATTTTAATATTCTTTTATTATTTAATAGCTTTCTGCCTGCACCATAATTACTTTTGTTTATCTTAAGGTTTTTTCTATCTAACTAACAGTGAAGTAATGTTAGGATCTTTTTTGGCAGCCAGGTATAGAACTGACAATATTTTCCTGAACTTCACTATAATTTATGTTTTCTGTAATTTTCCGTTTTTGTATCAATAAAAATACTTATTAGATTCAAGACTTTTCTTTACTTACTTTTTCTATTGTTGATAACTCTCGGTTTATGTTATTTATAATTTAATCATAAGTTACTATTTGTATATGCGGTCTTAAGTGAAAATTTAATTCTATCAACATTTCTTTCTCTGCTTGATCTGGTGTTTTCTTACGTTAGTATTAGTTCGTTTTCATTTTGTACCAATTAACTTAAATATCGCGAATAGATCTTCAAGGCCATACACCTTTGGGTACCCTTGTCTAAATTTTTTGTTTATTATTTTTTGTATATCCTCTAATTTTATCAATTGATCATCATTAAATACACATATTGACTCTGCTAAAAATTTTATACATTTTTTATACTCTTTCCCAAACTTCTCTCTTTCTTGTTCGGTCATATTTCTAAGGCCTTCCTCCACAATTGCAAAACCAACACAGTATTTACCTTTATTAAAAAACACTATTGAACCTTTTTCAAGCTCTCCCAAACCATTTGCGTTTTTAATATTATAAAAACCGTTTCTAAATCCCTTTAGGTCATATTTTAGCCAATGTCTTAACTCTTCTTGATCTTTAAATGTATCATCAGAATGCGGAAAGAATACTATGTTAGCTACCATGTTATAATAATAAACTTGCAGTATTTATATTTTTGGAATTTTCTGATTTTAATTTAATATCAATAAAATAGTGAAGTTACCTGTTAATTTTAGACTTCTTGGGTTTTCTTAAACCCTGGTTATATATAGAAAATATTATATTAAATGGTAGTGACATAGGTTTTAAATGATCTTAACTTTTATATTAAATCTTATTTTTGTAGGTATTCTTTGATTATTTCTAATTTATTATTTTGTTTTTCAAATATAATAATAACAGTTGGATACGGTTGATTTATAGCGGCTGCAGGTCCAACAGCAAATACTATAGATCCGTCTAGGATACTCTTATTTTCTAAGATAGATTTGCTCATTTCATCTATTATACTGGTTTTAACAAAATTTATTAGTCTATTTGGACGATTAATATAATATAATAAACTATAAAAAAAATCTTTTATTATTTTTGTTACGCTACTATTTAGATTAAAATTGCATATATTTGAAGCATAAATAAAATGTTTGCCTTTAAGATTTATAGAGCTAATATAATCATTAAAATCACTATTAATTAGTTTAATTCTGATATCTTTATAAAAAACTGGTTTTTTTAAATTTAATTTCTTAACTTTTATTTCTGCTTTAGTCGAGTAATTCAACCAGTTAAAAACACGCACAAATATTCGAGAATTACTTATAATTTTTTCTTGGTATTCTTTTTTATCGTTGGTTGAATTATATATTTTAGCTATCCTTTTAAAATTTTTAAGTTGCGCTTTTTCGTAATCTATAATTGTTATTGTTTTTAATCTATTCTTTTGGTGTAAGGTTTGTAAAAGATATAAATTTTGAGTTCCGCCACCGCACACTCCGTCATAAAAGTCAAAATTTGACAACTTTGTTAAAAATTTTGCCGCGGGTTTTAGATATTCATTAGATACTGGATATTTTGGTTTTTTTCTTGTATTCTCTGAATCTTTGCAATTTTCTATATAAATTTTAGTCATATAAATTTTTATTATTTCAATCAAACGGAATTAACTATCAAAAAAGTAATACCTGTAATAATAACGGAAATTAAAACTGAAGTTATAAATTTTGTTTTAAATTCCTCTCTTAATGCAAATGTAACTCCTAAAAATAGAACAACAAAAGCAAAAGCTTCTATACTTTCTCCAAAAGATGTAAAGATTGCTATACCGAGCTGTGAACCAAAAATTGCTAAAAGTGTACCAATAATTAAAGTAATACTTACTCCTCCCATTATTTTAGAAAAATCAATTTCCATATTAAGGAGGTATTATATTTATAGTATTGTTTTGGTCTAAAAGGTCTATAAGACCTGAGAGCAGGAGAACCAAACCTCCAGAAAAAGCAAGACTAGCTACTAGTTTATTTTTAGAAGATAATCCAGCAATTATCATAATTAATCCACCGATACCCTCTAAAACTATTTTTTGATTTTTATCCATATTTAATCCCCCCTTTTGAATCCCTGAACT
>JAJZKH010000050.1 GCA_021850955.1 Microcaldota archaeon | reverse complement strand
GTAAGCTCATAATTTACAGCCTTACACAAAGAGGTATATATGAGGTTCAAAAAACTACAGAATATTTTTGCAGAAGTTTTGGGGAAATACTTAAAGAAAGCAAAAATATGTAATATGTTTATTAAATATATGTTGATAGTAATATCACATTAGGTTTACAAATGCTTCCGATATTATCATTTATATTAATTATCATAGGGGGATTAATAGCTGGATTAATTGGTTCCTTAACAGGTTTAGGTGGAGCCGTTATACTAACACCCTTACTAGTTTTGGGATTAGGTGTTCCTATTTATTATGCGGCCGGTGCTAGTCTCATAGCCTCTATAGCTACATCAAGTGGTGCCGCTAGCGCTTATGTTAAGGATAAGATAACTAATATAAAGATAGGTATGTCGTTAGAAGTAGGAACTACATTGGGTGCAATAGCTGGAGTATTGATTGCTGCTGCAATATATAGGGCAAATGCTATTGCAATAATTTTCATTTTGTTTGGAGTTATACTGATATTTTCTATTTATCCATCTATGAGAGAAATATTAAAAATTAAAAATAAATTCAAAAATTTTAAATCAGACAAAACAACAAAAATATTTCAATTAAAAGGAAGTTACTATGATGAAAAACTTAAAAAAAGAGTAAGATATTATGGAATACGATGGTGGTATTCAGAAGCTATAATGGTTTTTGCAGGAGTTATTTCAGGATTATTAGGAGTAGGTTCTGGTGCACTGAAGGTATTAAGTTTGGATCACATGATGCGTTTACCACCTAAAGTAAGTGCCGCTACAAGTGATTTTATGATAGGGGTTACAGCTGCAACCGGAACGGCTATTTATTGGGAATTAGGGTATATGCAACCTTTTATAGCAGGAGCAGCAGCAATAGGAGTTTTAACTGGTAGCTTCTTAGGTTCTAAGTTCTTGAACAGAGAAGGAAATGGTTTTATAAGAAAATTGTTTGTTGTAGTAATACTTATCTTAGGAGTTCAGATGATCCTTAGAGGATTTGGTGTAATTTGATGGATGCGAATAAAAGTATAGGTTGGATTCTAAGAATAGGCGCTATAATAAGTATACTTTTAATTTTATTTGGCATGTTTTTGTTGTTTATAAACAACGGCGGTTCAAATTATACACTTACTCAAATAACTTCACATAAATCAAAATTGAGTACTGCAAATATTAGTACTACTCAAATAATTAACGGAATTTCCTCGTTAGATGGCATTTCATACATAATTTTAGGATTAATTGTGTTGATAGCGACGCCTGTTTTGCGGGTTTTGTATTCAGTTTATTTTTTTGCAAGAGAAAATAATAAGCTTTATGTTTTTATAACAGCAATTGTTTTGTTAGATTTACTTATTGCTATCTTTGTAATACCTTTCATAATGAAAAGTTTATAGACATATTTCCTTTAATAATATTGTGTAATTTATGGAAAAAGTAATAAAATCTGTAAAAGACGGACCTAATTTAGTAATAGTAAATGGACAGACAAAGATAGCACTTTGTCGATGTGGTCAATCAAGTAAAAAACCGATGTGTGATGGAACTCATCACAAAGTTAACTTTCAGGCTGAAGAACACGAAATAAAACTTGATGATTAAGAAGTTACTACAATCCGATATACAGAAATATAAAATAAACTAAGGCATTTGTTATAGTTAGAGTTATATTTGTATAGAGAGATTTGCCCAGTTAAAATTACTATTAACTCTCTAAGGAACGCTATTTTTCATATATCTTTTTTTTGAATGTGTTCTTATAAAGATAAAGATTAAAACTAATAAAAGATTAGTATCGAAAATAGCAACATTCAACCAGTGACATCCTCCCACCCATGAATTGCATTGGATTTCCCACTCACACCATTAATATTTATTTCAATATATTTAATAAAGATAGGGTATTGCATAAAATGATATAAAATAATTATTTAGGGATTTTATGAAAATTGTAGAACATAGAAAAAATACTAAGATAATTAAAGAGATGACACTTGGATTTTTAATAAAAGAGGATAAGGTATTGTTGGCAATGAAAAAGCGTGGTTTTGGGGTTGGAAAGTGGAATGGCGTAGGTGGAAAGTTAGAGATGAATGAAGATCCAGAAAGCGCAATGAAAAGAGAGGCCTATGAAGAGATATGCATAAAGGTACTATCGCTCAGGACTGCAGGGACAATAACGTTTTATGATTTTGAAAATGTAGAATACAAGAAAAATGCATCGAAAGTTTATTTATACTTAATAGATAAATGGGAAGGAACTCCAAAAGAATCAGAAGAAATGAAACCGAAATGGTTTAATATTAATTCTATACCTTTTGAAAATATGTGGGATGATGATAAATATTGGTTAAAGCTTGTGCTTTCTGGTAAAAGCATAACTTCTGAGTTTTTGATTGATGAGACCAAAAATAAAATTATTGAACACATAGTTAAGGTAAAAAGGCATATTTAAAAAGCTAATGTTTTGCCAGTAAAAGTATAGTATTTTTATAATGTACCGTTCTTATACTATATGGAGATAATATGGAAGCATATTGTGTTAAATGTAAGGCAAAAAGTGAAATGAAAGGAGCAAAGGAAGTTACTATGAAGAATGGAAAGAAGGCAATGACCGGAACATGTTCTTCATGTGGAACTAAGATGTTCAAAATTGGCGGAAAATAAATATTTAATTTAAAACCTCCTTGTTTATTAGTTATTTATTATTTCTTTTATTTACTAACTTTTTATTCTTACTACTTTTATCTGAAATACTAAAGTTTGTCCGGCTAGTGGTGAGTTAAAGTTTACTATAGCATTAGTTGCATTTACGTTTAAGACTACTCCCTGAAGCTGTTGACCATTTGCATTGTCAGTTACCACCGAGCCTACCTTTATTGTTTTATTAGAAAAATCATTTGTTGGTATACTTACAATAAGATTTGGATTTATTTCACCATATGCCTCATTTGCTGGGATAGTGACTGTTTTTGTTTGATTAAGAGTCATGCCCAATACCGCATTATCAAATCCAGGTATAGTTTCATTTGTACCTGCTGTAAAATTAAAAGGCTGTTGACCTACATTAGAATTGAAAACAGTTCCATTAGTAAAACTTCCAGTATAAAATACAGAAACTACATCGCCTTTTTGAACTGTTTGAGATGGAATTAAATAAAAAAGGTATAACGCTGCCACTACTATAATGACTGCTATGATAACAACTAATGCAATTGCAAGATGTATTGATTTCATAAAAATACCAAGTAATATAGGACAAGATAAATTAAATACCTTTGTTTGCTTTATTTTTGCTTTATTCAAGTCAGAATCATTCCTTGATCTTGAATATATTGATTAGTGCAATATTCATTTATAGCCAAGAATTCTTCTTATTTTATTAGCCATAAAATAAACAAGTTTAAATTTTTTTGAGGTTTTCTATTCAAGTACTTAGATTTTTTAATTATTTACTAAAATGAAAATAGGTAAATATATATAAACTTTTTGTTGAGTAAAACAAAACGCAGTATTTTTTGTTGAAATATGTAAAAAATACCTCGACAAAACATATAGAAAAGCTTTATATTCTTTAAACAAGATATACTATTGGATTTTAATGGAGCAGAATACCGGAGAATATGAGGCATCAAATATTATAGTCTTGGAGGGACCTCAAGGTATAAGAAAAAGACCGGCAATGTATATTGGTTCTACCAGTTCACAAGGAGTATTACATCTTTTATTTGAAGTTATAGACAACGCAGTAGATGAAGCTTTAGCTGGTTTTTGTAAAAATATAGTTATTAAACTTTCACAAGATGGCGAAGGAAATGTTGCAGAGGTATCAGATGATGGAAGAGGTATACCTGTAGAGATAATGCCAAAATATAATAAAAGTGCATTAGAAGTTATAATGACAACTCTACACAAAGGTGCGAAGTTTAATAATGAAACTTATAAAGTTTCAGGAGGACTTCATGGTGTCGGTTTAACAGTAGTAAATGCACTTTCAGAATTAACAGAGGTAACTGTCAAAAAACATGGAAAGGTATATACTCAAAGGTTTAGTAAAGGAATTCCTATTTCAAAAATAGAGGAGATAGGAGAAAGCAAAGAAACAGGATCGATAATAAGATTTAAACCAGATAAAGAAATATTCAGAACGACAACATTTGATTCAACACTTCTAAAGGAAAGATTAACATACACATCATTTTTAAATCCAGGATTAAAAATAATTCTAAAAGATGACAGATTTGAACAACCGGAAGAGATTACTTATTTTTCAGAAAATGGTCTAAAAGACTTTATTTTATTTCTTAATAAGGATAAAAATACTCTTACAAATATAGTAAATTACAAAAAAACTGAGGGACAGTTTACTTTAGAATATGCATTACAGTACAATGATAGTTATGAGGAAAAGTTAGAATCATTTGTTAATTCTATAAAAACAATGGAAGGCGGAACCCATGTTTCAGGTTTTCATGCTGCAATAACACGTGCTCTTATTAATTATTTTTCAAAGAATAAGCAGTTCTCAAAAATGGAATTAAAAATTTCTGGAGATGATGTAAGAGAAGGCCTTTCAGCTGTTCTTTCAGTTTTAATGCAAAATCCTGAATTTGAAGGACAAACAAAAGAAAAATTAGGTAACGCTCAAATCAAGACATTTGTTGAGACAGAGGTTTATTCGTCTTTCTCCAGATATCTTGAAGAAAATCCACAAGACGCACGTGCAATATTAGAAAAAGCTATATCTGCAGCTAATGCGAGAGAAAGCGCAAGAAAAGCAAGAGAACTTTCAAGAAAAAGAAGTGTTCTTGAAAATACAGTACTTCCTGGAAAACTTGCAGATTGTATAGAGAATGATCCTACAAAAACAGAGATATTCATAGTAGAAGGGGAAAGTGCAGGGGGCTCTAGTAAAATGGGAAGGGACAAAAACACACAAGCAATACTTCCATTAAGAGGAAAGATATTAAATGTTGAAAAAGCAAGCTTTGAGAAGATTTTTGATAATGCAGAAATTAAATCGTTAATAGCAGCATTCGGAACTGGAATAAGAGAAACATTCAATATAGAAAATGCAAGATATCATAAAGTTATAATAATGACTGATGCAGATGTAGACGGAAGCCACATAAGAACACTACTTCTTACTTTCCTTTACAGATATATGAAAAAACTCATAGAAAAAGGCTATGTTTATATTGCACAACCTCCTCTTTATAAAGTTAAACTGGGTAAAACAGAAACTTATGTTTATAGTGACGAAGAACTTAATGTTATAAGAACAGAAGAATACAAAGATGCAGAGACACAGAGATACAAGGGTTTGGGAGAAATGAATCCAGAACAATTATGGGAAACAACAATGAATCCTGAAAAAAGAATGCTTAAAAAAGTCCAAATAAAGGATGCACAGATTGCGGATAGCTTATTTAATGTATTGATGGGCATTGATCCTTCTCAAAGAAGAAGATTTTTACATGATCATTCCGAAGAAGTAAACTTTCTTGACGTATAGTGGTATTTATGACAAAAATAAATAATGTTAATCTTGAAGACGAATTACAATCAAGCTATATTGATTATGCTATGAGTGTAATAATCGGAAGAGCAATACCTGATGCTAGAGACGGTTTAAAACCAGCACAAAGAAGAATACTTTACGCGATGAGTAAAATAAACAACACTCACAATCAGCCTACAAAAAAAAGCGTAAGAGTAGTTGGAGAAACAATAGGTAAGTATCATCCTCACGGAGACATTGCAGTTTATGATACAATGGTAAGAATGGCTCAGAATTTTTCATTGAATCACATATTAGTAGAAGGACAAGGAAATATGGGTTCAGTGGATGGAGATCCTCCAGCAGCTATGCGTTATACCGAAGTAAGATTAACAAAGCTTGCAGAGGAGACCCTTGAAGATTTGGATAAAAATACAGTACAGATGGTACCAAACTTCGATAACACTGAAAAAGAGCCAAGTGTACTTCCTGGAAAAGTACCTAACTTATTAATTAATGGAGCTTCTGGTATTGCAGTTGGTGTAGCGACAAGTATGCCTTCACATAACTTAAACGAAGTTTGCGATGCGATAATTTTCAAGCTTAAA
>JAJZKH010000049.1 GCA_021850955.1 Microcaldota archaeon | reverse complement strand
CAGACATTATAGAGTCTGTATCAAAGTTTGGTTCATTTCCAATTAAAATTAACCTTTCCATTTCAATCTGTTGTAAAAGATTTTCAATTTTTTTTCTTTCATCGTACGTCAATTTCTTTTTTGGAAAAATTTTTTTCATCAAAAATGAAATCTTGTTTTTATCAAGACTCCCATCTTTTATTATGTCTAAATAATGATCTCCTCCAGTTTTTTTATAAATATTTTCAGTTCTTGTTTGAATAGAATCCGTTCTTCTTAATAGTGAAATTACTTTATTTCCCTCTGCTTCGCTTCTCCACACTTGTTCTTTTCCACTTTCTTCATCCAATATTTCCGAAATTAAAGTAGATGATTTATTGATGCATTCTTCGAAAAAATTTTGATTTTTTTCTCTTAGTTTAGATATTTTCAACGAATATTCACTTGTAAACGTCATCAAACCGAGCATTGTAACAATAATTGTTTTTTCATAAAAATCCAACGGCTTCCTTGTTTCTTTTATAGTGTCCTTATAGAATTTCTGATTAATATCGTCTAAAAGTTTGTTAAAACCTTCTTCCAACTCTTTCAACCCATAAATCACTACTAAATATCCTTTTAATGTGACTGTCAATTTCATATCAACTTCGCTGACGTAATCTACTAAGTCTTTTTCAATAAGTAAAGATACTTGGGAACTATTCAATTCAAGCTCGGAAATATCGAAGGAGTATTTAGTAAAAAAAGTGCTTCTCTTAGAATTTGGGTCTTTTAACAATTTTGTTATATCCTTTATATTTGCTTTTTGAATATTTGAATAAACAATCTTATCCAAATTTCCAAAATCTAAGTGGTCCATTTTATTTCTCTCCATTAAAAATTGGGATCGGGGAAATCACAATATGATCCAAGTCTCTTTCAGCTAGATTTAAAATTGCAAGGACAACTTCATTTCTTTCTATTTGGGTTTTAATTTCTTCAATTAACCTATTTATGTTATTGCTGTCCATGATACCTATCTCATCTAGTAATAATATTTTCTTTTTGCCATTATAATCTTGTTTAATTTTTGCCATAAGGGAGTTTAATGCGTTATGCCCTGTGCCGATGTCCGTAAATAAAATGGGCCTTTCCCTATTTTGCACAATAAATGACTCATTTATTATATCGATTTTAGACAGATTCCATTCCTTATTCTCAAAATAAACTTTCCCCAATATTTTAGCTAAAGTGATGCCAAGAATGTTATAGAATTCTTTCGCATTTTCATCCAATTTATTTTTTTCTAATATTGTTAAACCATCTAAATTCTTCAGGAAATTTTTCCAAGAGTCCATTTTTGTCAATAGGTTATTTATTATGTTCATCTGTTTTTGTAATTTTTCAACACTTTGGGTTATCGGTTCACTCCTAGTATTTTCAAGTTCCAATATTAATTTATTGTCGGTTTCAAGTTCTACCCTTAGTTCTTTTATTAGTTCGTTTAACTTATTAAACTCTGTATCTAATGATTTATATCTATCTTCATCAAAAAAATTATAAACCATATTTTTATCAGTTTCTGACAATTTTTCATATTCAGGTTGTATTTTATCCAACTCCTTGCTGGTTTTATCTTCTTCGTCCTCTATTTCTTTAATTTTTTGTTCGTTGTATTTCTCTTCAACAGAGTTTTCATCTTCATCGTAAGATGGAATTTTTTTCCTCAACTTCTCAAGTTCTATTACGCTTTCAGCCAGATCATTTGCCAATCGTTTTATTTTTTCAAATGCCCTTTTCTTAATCAATTTATTATCAAGTTCTTTTCTTCTGTCCTCTATCCCTGATAGAAATTGAATTAACGATTTTCCGTTTGTTCCTGGTATTTTCGGATTTAATTTTACATAATTCCTAAAAACGTCAATCACTTTGTCGAGCAATTCAAGTTCTTGACTTTCCGGGTCAGTTTCAGATAACGGGTTTTTATTTAAAATAGTGCAAATTTCTGAAGTGTGCTTAAGTAATTTATCCAAATCAGTTTTGGAATATTCTTCTCTATTAAAGTACATATCGAGTAGAGATAAAGACCTTGAAATATCTTGAAATCGTGAGTCTTTGTTGGCAGATCCGAGATTTTGAAAAATACTTTTACATTTCACTAATTGGGTTTCAAAATTTTGCGATGCATTAGAAAATCTAGTTCTCCGTTGTTTGCTAACTATTGTGCTATTTTTCCTTTCATAAATTTTTTTCTTGGAATTCAAAATTTCTAGTTTTTCAAGCAAGTCCGTGTAATTCTTAACAACATATATTTTTTTAAGATTTTTATATTCGCTTTCTATTTTATCAATTCTTTCTCTTGAATTATCTATTTGTTTAGATCTTTCATCCCTTTTCTCTCTAATTTCATTTAACCTTTTTTCCTTTTTTTCATACTCCATTTTATTTCTTATTGATGAATTAAGTTGACCCCTATATGAAGTTACCATCGTATAATAATCATTAATTACTGACTTAATGCTATATAGGGAAGTTGATAATTTTTTAGTCACTTCATCTGGAATATCAAATATCAGTTTAAAATTATCAGAGAACCCCGTAGGAGTACTATGTTTATCATTTACACTCACTTTTAAATTGTTTATATTCGCACCTTGAAGTGAAGAATTAATGTTAATATTTTTATTTAAATTGCTTATTTTAAATTCAAAATCGAATATTTGTGTATCATCTGACAATAATCTTTTCATTTTTGATTTTATATTTTCTGAAATATCATCTGAATTTAACCCATATAAACCTAATGCAATTATCTGCATCATAGTGCTTTTTCCAAGATCATTGTTTCCTTTTACAATGAAAATATTCTCATCATAGTACCCACTTTGCGGATAATTGGGAGCATACAATGGGCCCCCTCGTTGTAGTTTATAACTTAATTTAAGCACTCAATCCTCTCCAACACTTCCATTGTTCTCTAAAATTTTTTGAAAAAGTTCAAATTCTTCCTCATTTAAAAGTTGTTTGAACAAGTCTTCATATTTCTTTTCACTCATTTAAAACACCACTCAAAGATAATGGGAATTTTACAAGTTTAAGTTGATTCATTCCATATATCTGAACAACACTGTAACCAGAATGGAGTGATTCTGGATCTATTCCTGTAAATTTAATTCCTATAGTTTTGGAATCAGATCTGAAATGCAATTTGGTGTTTACTACTGAACTTATCCCTTTTGGCATATCTTCAGGATTTTGTGAAGAAAAAATTACACCAATTCCAAGGCTTCTACCTTTCCTAGTTATGGCATCGAGAGTTTCAAGAGCTTCTCTACTTCTTACGTTTCCGTAAAATTCATGTACTTCGTCTATAATTACTAGAACTGGAACTTTACTTTCTCTATCACTCTTTTTTTCATAAATCTTTTCGAGAATATCTCTCAACAAAACTGATCCAAATCCAAGTCCATCTTTATCGCTTAAATCTAAAACTGACATTTTTCCCGGTTCTAGAATGTGTTCCGCAGAAAGCTCTATGGCATCTTCCACGTCGAAATATTGCGTATTTTTTGAGATTGTCCTTTGAACATTTTGAAAAGTTCCCGGATGCAGAGTTATCTCGTACTCTTGTTCCTTAATATTCATTCCATAAAATTTCCTATCTTTATTTGAACTGAAGTATTTTAAAAAGGTATCTAACGTGTCCCCATTTTTCATTTCTAATTCTTTCCAATATCTAAAAATTGCCGGTAAATGATCACTTCCTTGAGAACTTAAATTTTGAACCAATCCAGTCAGAGTATCAGGTTCAAGATTTTTGGTCTTAAGGGTAATTTTTATACATTTATTTCTGTCAACTTTTTGGGAATAATGATTCAAAGAGTTACCTGGATAATATATTCTGTAAGATGAAGTTCCGTGAGGGCTAAGCCCAATTGTGTCCCATTCTTTTTCTATCTTATCATCATATGAATTACTCCCTTTATCCATTCTCAAAAGATCTTCTTCCTTAACATTAACAGCAAGTACTGAACCTAGAATACCTGAATTACTATTATCTGTCTTTATCTCGTTTTCAGTGAAATATTGAGACATATATTTCATAGCAACTGTCTTTCCACTTCCTGTCCTTCCAGTAATCATCATTTGGTGGAAAAATACTTCTTGCGGAACTCTTGCAACAACATATTTTCCATTAAAATCTCTTAGGATCTGACTATTTCTTCCAAATGCTGAGGCCAAAAACAAAGGCATCCCTTCACTATTTCCTATGGCATAATCTATTTCTTCTTGTGTCG
This sequence comes from Microcaldota archaeon, assembly GCA_021850955.1. Next base: position 1,905 of record JAJZKH010000049.1, on the reverse strand, counting down.
AGAGTCTAGCTAATGACTGTGGTTTTATAAAACTACTTACTCCTCCTTCTCTCCCAGGTATTTCAATTATTCTTTCAGAACGTATTAAATTCCTCGATAATTGATCTTGAATCAGTGGGGGGAGATTCATATCTGCAATCAGTGGAGAGGGAGTGTAGGGATTCACTTGGGAACTTTCATCCACTCGAAGAATAAATTTTTGTTTTTGTTCATTTTCGATTGTTAGATAAGTTCCATTATATATTAGTCCATCCGTCCCATCGCCATCATTTTTCGAAACCATTGTAATTTTTCCATTTTCTTCACCTATTACGATCCATCTCATTAAAACACCTCTTGAAATCTTATGGTATTCATGGTCGGAGTTAAACCACCAAAAATTATTTTGTTTCTTTTGACTAAATTTAAAATTTCTCTGGCATACTTTTCAGCTATTGCTATTGTCCTAATTTGGGGGTTTATAACACTCCCTTGCACTCTCAATAAATAATAGCTCAAATCTATAAGGTCGTTTAGGTCGGAGCTATATTTAAAATATGTTTCTATATGGATCTCTATTCGTTGAACTGTTAAGTTAGAAGTTTTAAAGTAACAAAATATCTTTCCATTTTTTTGGTTATCTTGATCGATATACCTAAACCAAGATGTTCTTTCTCCAAATTTTATTGTTTTTTGTGCCCAATCCATATCAGAGTTGTATTGACCTTTTAAACTTTCAAGGTTATCGGTAATTAGGTTACTGTTACTGTTTTTCACAAAAAATATTGGAATAATGTCCTTTTTCAATAAGCCACTGTTCATTTGTCTGGTATATTCGCTAATTTGACCACCAATTAATGGTCCATCTATAAAAACGATGGAATGAGGTTTGACTTTGTCCATTAGAAAATAAAGTCTGTCTAAAGCATAATCTCTATTGGAATCCCCTTCAATCTCTGTACTATATCTTATTGATTTTTTACCCTCAGCGTATTTTTTAGCTTTGGTATAAAAATAGTATGAAACCATAGTATTTGGAATATAATCCCTCTCTCCATGGGTAACTATAGAATGAACAGTCAAATGACTTTCTCCTTCAAGAGCCAAATAGGTGTTCATGCTTTCGTCATATCCTGAAATAAGTCTATCTTTTTTTAGCTGGTTATGGCCATTTTCTGCGTTTAAGGAATAGCTTTTTAAATCTTCTAACGCAGATAGCTTACTTTTTCCTTCAGGAAAAATAAACGGTTCAAAATCAACATCTTTTGAAATTGGAGTCGTATCAAAAGTAAATCTACTTTCTTTTATTTCGGCTAATGTTCTATAAAAATCAGGTTGAATTGTTAATGTCCCATTTGAGTTTTCATCAGTGTAGTTCAATAATTTGTTAACTAGTTTATTATTATAAACTTTTGCTTTATTCGAGAATCGATATATTTGCCTCTACGTAGTTCTGAACGATTCTAACTTTAGACTCTTTCTGTTAATTTGGTTTCACTAAATCAATTGGATTCTAGTCTGAAAGATACGTTCCATAAGGTTTTGCTATTCATCATTAAATTGTTTCTCAACTCCTTATCAAGATACGAATTTGGTTCATTGGTTTTTATAATACATGAAAAGGCTTTGGAGGCGTAAAAACCGACCACCGATTATATGGTTTTCAAGTTTTTCGCAAGATGCTTCACTATAATTATTGATTATTTTTCATTGCAAGAATTCGACAAAACAGTTTTTTATCTGCATGACCATGGCTTATTGTGATTGATGCTGATTCGACAGTGAAAGAAAAAACAGCTCTGGTAGAAAGAATTTGTGATTACATAAAACAGAATCCTACAGAGAAACTTACGCTGTCGTCTCTTGAAAAAAAATTTGGCTTGAATAAATTTTACCTGCAGAAAACCTTCAAGGAGATCATGGGGA
>JAJZKH010000048.1 GCA_021850955.1 Microcaldota archaeon | reverse complement strand
ATAAGAGGATCGAACTTTTTGCCTTTTTTCTTTAAAAATATAGTAACTAAACTTCTCAGTTCTGTCGGATCGAATGGTTTTTGTATATAATAATCAGCTCCGTATTTTATTCCCTTAAATCTATTCGAGGTTGCGTCCATAGCACTGACGATTATAACAATAGTATCCTTTAATTGTGAATCACTTTTTATCTTTTGGCATATCTCTAAACCATCAGTTCCAGGAAGCATAAGATCTAAAACTACAAGATCTGGCTTTTCAAATCTAATTCTTCGTATTGCTTCAGTTCCATCATTTATTTGAGTAATATCAAAGCCCCTACCTATTGAAAGTGCCATCAATTGATTGATATTTTTATCGTCTTCGACCACCATTATTCTTCTTAGAAGCTGCTTATCTTGAAGTATATAATAGGTCAGTATGCCTCCGCTATTCCTTGAAGCTATTGCTTTTGCTTTTTCAAGTTCAGTAAGGCTTTTTTTTAATATTTCCTCTGATATGTCTACTTCTGATGAAAATTTTTTAAGCTCGTTATAAGTAATCTCTTGTTTATCATTCATTAAAGCAATTATGTCTGCTTCAGAATCTTCCAAACTTTTCATATTATCGCCAATAATAAAAGAACAGTAAATATATTATGTCTTATTTAAAGAATATAATAAAGAAATAAAACATTTAGAAAATAAATTTATAAAGAAGTTAAGTATAATATAAATTGATGGTATGAGGCTTGAAAATAATACAATATTGATAACAGGAGGTTCTGTAGGAATTGGATTTGCATTTGCAAAGTATTTTTCAAAAAATAATAATGTAATAATATGCGGCAGGGATCTTTCAAGGTTGGAAGCTGCTAAGAAAAGTGTTCCATCTTTAAATATATACAAATGTGATATATCTAAAAAGGATGAATGCGATGAACTATTTAATATTATTTCGAAAGAACATCCTCAAGTTAATGTTTTAATAAACAATGCAGGAATACAAAAAGAAATAAGAATACTTGAAGGTAATGTAGATATTGATGAAGTTGATATAAATTTCAAAGGAACTATATATTTAAGTATTTTATTTGCAAAGTTTATACTCAATAAACCTAATGCAGCAATAATAAATATCTCTTCAGGATTAGCTTTTGTACCTTCCGCAATATTTCCTATTTACTGTGCAACAAAGGCAGGAATACATTCTTTTACAATGTCTCTGAGAAGACAACTTCAAGATAAAAATGTAGAAGTTATAGAGGTAATACCCCCAATGGTGCATGACACATTCTTAAAAGGTAAACCAATAGAAAGAAATGAAAGAAGTATTTCTACAACTGAACTTTTAGAAGAAGTAATAAATGGCCTTAAAGAAAATAAAGTGGAAATACCAGTAGGAGCTACAAAGTATATGATAGAAAACTCAAAAAAAGATATTAATAGTGCTTTTGAACAGATGAATAAAAACTTTGTTTTTTGAGTATTATTTTTTAGCAATGTTAGGTTTTCCAATTATTTGAAAGTTTGTATTGCCATTTGAGCTAGGACTTTGATAAATACTTGGACCGTTGATAGTAATTGTCCTATCTTTAAACTCAATAGTTACCTTAACTGCATTTTCAGTACTAGTTTGAGTGCTTGTTTGTTGATTCTGAGTTGGTTTTGGTTTTGTATTAGAAACTGTGCTAGATGCTTTGCTTGCTATCTCGCTTTCTGCCTTGCTTTTTATGTTATTTTCAACTGAACTAGTTATAGAGTCTAAAAAACCCATTTTATCACAGATTTTAATATACATTTAAGAATTTATATTTTTCTAAATAATATAATTATATAGAAAGCTTTTTTAAAATGAATGCTTATATATTAATGTGATCCTTTGAAATTAAATATACTTTCCAGGCTTAAAACATTCTATTCCAACTCAAGACATGTTATGAGCGTAAGTTATAAACCAGATATGGATACATTTAGAAAAACAATAAAGGTAGTTTTAATAGGTACACTTCTCTTAGGTTTTATTGGTCTCGTAATATCATTAATAATAGGAGTAATAGCCTAATTTTACGCTTGCAATGTGTATTTAATTGGAAGTAGTTGTTGATTTTAATAAGACTGCACAGGAAAACGCAAAAACTTATTTTGAAATGTCTAAAAAATCACGTTTGAAATCAGATGGAGCCGGTAAATCTGTAGATGAATTAAAAGATAAACTAAAAAATGTAGAGAATCAAAAGGAAGAAGTTAAAGCAGTTAAGGAAATAGAGAAAAGAGAGTGGTATGAAAAATATAATTGGTTTTTTACAAGTAATAATCTTCTCGCGATAGGAGGTAGAAGTGCTGACCAAAACGAAGAACTTTACTCGAAACATTTAGAAGATAATGACCTTTTCTTTCATGCAGATGTATTTGGAGCTTCTGTGGTAGTATTAAAGGACGGTGTTGATTCAAATAAAGAAATAAAGGAGGAGGTATCACAGTTTGCGGCTTCGTTTTCTAAAGCATGGGAAAGTGGCCAGGGTAGTATAGATGTTTATTGTGTTAAAAAAGAGCAGGTAACTAAATCCAGAAATTATGGATCTTTAGGAAAAGGCAGTTTTGTAATATTAGGAGATAGGGAGTGGTATAGAAATATAAAATTAGCTTTGGCTGCATTTATAAAAGAAAAAGAAATTGATAAAAAAGTAATTAAAAAGATCAGTATCGTACCTAGACTTTATATTGAAAAGACAAACACTAAGGTTTTTGTTTCAATAGATATAGGAAATACTAAAAAGTCTGATGCAGCAAAAAAAATCTCTGCAAAATTAAAGTATGAAAATATAGATTATATTATGCAACATTTGCCACCAGGATCTTTTTCTATAAAATAATAAGAGTATTATACATTTCCATATATAGGATAATATGCAGAATTTGATAAGTCTCATAATAACATTGATTATAGACACATCTTATTCTTGGGCTAGGATGTTTATTGCTTTAGGAATATCGATATTTCTTGCGTTTTTTATAGGAATTTTGATGTCCCTGTCAAAAACAGCAGAAAAATATCTAATGCCAGTAATAGATATATTACAAACAATACCAATACTTGCATTTTTCCCATTTGTTATATTTTTTATAGTAGGTTTTCTTCCAGGAATAATAGGGATAAATCTTGCCGTAATATTTCTAATAATAACTAGTATGTTATGGAATATAATTTTTGGAGTTTATGAATCAATAAAAACGCTTCCTAATGAATTTGAAGAGATTACACGTTTATACAAATTAAGTATTTTTAAGAAGATTAGTAAAATTTATATTCCTGCAAGTTTGCCAAGAGTAGTCGAGCAGTCCATGCTTTCTTGGTCGATTGGTTTATTTTATTTAGTAAGTAGTGAAATATTCTCAACAGGAAATATTAATTATCAAGTAAGACACGGAATAGGGGTTGCAATAACACAGTTTGCTTCAACGGGAAATACATTAGGATATGTAATTGCATTAATTATTTTTATAATTTTTGTCGTTATAACTAGATTTTTATTTTTTGGGACTCTTGAAAAATTTGCAAATAAACAAACAAAGCAAATGAATGAGAAACAAGTTTCATTTAAAAAAGCAAGATTTCATAAATTCATTGATTATACGAAAAGAGAGGAACGTTTGTTTGTAAGAGCTTTCCAAAAAATTCAGACACATAAAAAAAGCACAACTTATTCTGAAGTAATAAAAACAAAAAATAATGAAAAGAGAAAAGAACTGCTTATCCTTATTGGAGTTATTGTTTTTGTATTAGCAATTCTTTTTGTTAGCAATACTATTAATTATGAAATTGAGGTACTACAGGCCTTATTTTTTTCATTTTTAAGGGTGTGGTTTGCATTCTTATTTGTATTTATATTTTCCATATTAATTTCAGTTTATATAATATTTATGTCTAAAAACGAATTACATTACATAACATTATTCCAAATACTTGCATCTATTCCAGCAACAATATTATTGCCAGAAATTGTCATAACATTTGGTAAATTAAGTTATGGATCTGAAATAGTTGCGTTTTTAATTTTTGTACTTAGTGGTATTTGGTATATGATTTTTAGTATTGTTGGTTCAGGAAAGGTTATAGAAAAGGAGGTTTTTGAAGTTAAAAAATTATTTGGAATAAAGGGCTTTGTAGCGTGGAAAAATATATATGTGAAGGCTATTTTACCCGGAGTTATAACAGGAGGTATAACTGCCATTGCTGCAGAATGGAATGTAAGCATACTTGCTGAATCATTTGGAAATGTTCATGTTGCTGTAGGTTTAGGACGACTTTTGGATGTCTCTCTTGCAAACAACAATCTTCTTTTAATGAGTATAGCCTTAATAAATATGACTGTTATGATAATTGTTGTAAATAAATTTGTATGGAAACGTTTGTATCAAAAGGTCTCTGAGAGGTATAGGTAGAGGTTTATGATAATTATTGAAGCGAAAGATGTATCGTTTGCATTTGACGAAAAACAAAAGATTATAGATAATATATCTTTTCAAGCAAATGAAAATGAATTTGTATCGATAATAGGACCTAGTGGATGTGGAAAAAGTACATTTTTGAGAATTGTTGCTGGATTAAACAGACCAACTGGCGGGGGTGTTTTTTATAAAAATAAGATCATACGAGAACCTATAAAAAATATATCTTTTGTTTTTCAAGACTTTGCTCTTATGCCTTGGTTAACTAATGTAGAAAATGTTAAGTTAGGTTGCTCCAGAATAAATATATCTGAAAAAGAAAAGGAAAAAAAGGCAGTTGAACTTTTAGGAACATTTGGATTAAACGGTTTTGAGTATTCTTATCCCAATATGCTTAGCGGCGGTATGAAACAAAGAGTAGGGATTGCAAGAGCACTTGTTTCTAAACCTGATGTTTTATTAATGGATGAACCATTTAGTTCATTAGATGAGTTAACTGCAAACACATTAAGATATGATGTATTAACACAGTTAAAAATGGCAAAGTCAGTAAAATCAGTAATAATGGTAACCCATAATGTTGAAGAAGCAGTAGAGTTATCAGATAAAATAATAATTTTGTCAGGAAAACCTTCAAAGGTTTTAGATATAAAAAGTATAAAACTTAAACAGCCTAGAAACAGAAGAAGCAAGGAATTTTTGGACATTGTTGATTATGTATATGAAAAATTAGCTCAAGGTTGATTTTAGGTGCCACATATCTTTTTTAATGTCGTATGATAAAATATTCGTATTTATGCACCAGGAATTAAGTGATTGCTTCAGCAACTCTTCCAACTCTGTCGGATTTCCAGATAGCAAATCTTTCTTAATCAATAAATGAGTAAGCTCTATTGTACCCATAGAATTATTTTTTAATAACTTAAATATTTCTTTGAATGGTTGTGTTTTCTTAAGTACTTTTTTCGTAGTTTCATAGGGGGTTTTTAGGAACTTTTTACCGAGTATTGTAATTTTAACATTGCTTTTAGTAATTTTAATAAAGCCAAGTACAGAGCAGGTGTAAAGTAATGGAAATAGTTTGTCGATGTTTTGTTTTGTATGTGATGCTAACTCACGTAAAGAAATATCTTTGTTTTCATTTATAATGTAAAGAACAGCACGTACTCTTGTCATGCTTGACAATAATATTGATTTTTCCATAAATAAATAACGCAGAAGTTGTTTTAATTCTTTTTGTTGTTCCTTAATCATCTATTGCAGTATTTTAAGAATACTTTATTGTTGAAACAATTGATCCAGTTATTGGATAAACTTCGGTGTTGTTAGAACATTTAGAACAAAGTGTATAAAAAATATTAAACTTTGAAGTAAATTGGGAACCCTCAGTAGATAAACTGCCTTTAATTAAGACCTTACAGATAAAGTTTGAGCCACTATACACCCTTTGAGGTGAGCATACTCCAGAATAAGATGAGTTACCATAATTAGGAATAATTTTTATGCTATTGTTTTCAAAATAAATTGTTGTGCCTAAATTATTCTTATTTGATATTTGTATTGTGGTATAAGAGGAATTAGTAATTATTGAGTCGTTTAAGCACTCTACTTGAGAACTTATATTACAGTAGGAATAACTTGAGTTGTAATTAAGTACTAGGTATAAGATTAAGAGTACGGCTCCAATTAAAACAATTGATAGAAATATCCAAAAATAAGTTCCCATGAACTCTACAGTAGATTGAAGCTCCATTT
>JAJZKH010000047.1 GCA_021850955.1 Microcaldota archaeon | reverse complement strand
TTCCGATCTGTTTTAGATAAAACTAAAAAAACAGGCGAGAACTCCAGAAAACTTGTAGAGATAATAGCGGCATCGGTGCTTGCAGGAGAACTCAATCTACTTTGCGCACTCTCTAAACGTGAGCTTGGAAGTGCTCATGAAAAATTAGGCAGAAATAAAAAATAAATTTTTTAAAATAAATTCGATTCTGCTGCAATTAGTTGATATGATTATTAAAAAGCAAGAAAATAAAGGGGCAGCGTAGCCGCCCCCTTTCTGGGTGTGCCGGATTTTCATCCGACATATTAATATTTCATATACATCTTTATATATCTATCTACTTGAAGTTAAATATTTTAGCATAGTATAAATACTTTACTAAAGTATATGATATCGCAGAAAGCGTGCCATACGCAGTATAAATTGGCGGGGACGTCTGACCCTTTTATCAGACTCTAAATCTGGGTGAAAAAATGGATGGAAGAAATAAAAATGGCTGGGAGAAGGTTATGAAAGATCTCAATACGCACATAAAGGAGCTGTCTAAGGCCGAAGCGAAGGATCTTGCTGTATCTTTACATGACTATAAAAAGTTATGGGATGCAGAATACGGCTTTGCAGAAAACCTAACAGTATGCACATACAAGATAGTTAAAGATCTTGTTAGGGCATCTGGTAGAATTGCAAAGGTCATAGACCATTGCAAGTTGTTAGAGCAGAGCACGTATACGAAAAGGCGCTATGAGCTTAAATATGTGATAGGCAGCGAAGGCGTAGAAAGTGAAGAGATAAACATAATTTCGAGAGAGGCTTCGGAGCCTCTCTCCCCAGCCATCTTCCATCTATTAACTTCAAAGAACATATTAACGGTAAGTTTAAATACCTAAAAACGCATATATATACTGAGATTCATGTATTCCAATAATACCAGTAATAATCACAAACAAAACGGACAAAATGAGGGGGCCGTTAGTCTTGCCAAGGAGATTAGGATTCTTGATTTAGAACAAGTACGTCGCGTAGAGAAAATAGATCCTCACAATTTCAAAGTTATACTTAGAAAAGCTAATACCTCTAAAAAAGACAAAACCAATCTTTTAAATGAGATAATTGAACTAAGAAGAGAAAATAAAATTCTTAGAACTATGCTTTTTACAGATAGAATGACTGGGCTTGGGAATAACAACAAATATCTTGACGATTCAAAAAAAATAATCTCAGGTTATGTTAGGAATATAGAAAAAAACCAATCTGGAATCTCCTTTGTTGTAATAGACGGAAATGGATTAAAAAAAATAAATGACAGTATGGGGCATGAATTTGGAGATGCTGCAATAAAAAGACTAGGTCTTGCAATTAAAAATACCATACGAGAATCAGATTACGCATATAGGCGAGGAAACGGAGCCGATGAGTTTATTGTAATACTAGAAAATACAGATAAAAATTCTGCAATGCGTTTTGTAGAAAGATTAAGAATCGCAGTGGAAAAACTAAATCTTGCAAGCAATGATTTTAATGTTAGTTTCTCTGCAGGAATTGCAAGCATGAGGGATATAGATAAACGTATACTTCAAAATAGCAATGCAAACCATATCCAAGAAACTTTATTTAAAATTGCAGACCGCAGAATGTATAAAGAAAAACATAGTAGGCTTTCCAAAAAATAAACAATTAGAATATCTCTCCAACTATTCTGGTTATGCCGCCTTTTAGATTTAAAGCATGTATTCCATACTTATCCTTGAGAATATCAACTACATATCTAGACGAATTACCATGGTAGCATACAAAAATATGGTTTTCCAATTCTTTTGCTTGCTCTGCATTTATTTTTAATACTTGATTTATTGATATCTGTTTAATGGTGTTTTTTTCTACGCCAAGCAGCTCTTCAATATATTCTTTAGGTTCAAAACCGACCCATACGAGTGCTGTTTTCTTTTTTGAAGCGTACTGTATGGCTTCATCAAACTCAAGTTCTTCAACTTCATTATTTTCCATACTATACTCTCAACAAACTATTATTTATCAATATTACTTAATTCAATTCCAATTATATCCTCAAAAAATATATGGATCTTACCTTCATTTTCAATCTTAAAATCAGATGCAATAATAAATCTTCGTAGAGATTCAATATCAGAAAGAGAGCTTGCTATTATAAAAATACGTCCATCTTTAGCAATATGCGATTTCGCCTTTTCTAGAAAACGTTTTGTTGTTTCAATACCTGACCAGCCGCCATAGAAAGCATCTTTCATGAGCTCAGCATTGTTTTCATTAGGAAGATACGGTGGATTAAAAGTTATTATATTAAAAATAAAAGTATCAAGCTTATCAAACAAATCGCTCTCTACAATGTTGATATCAGCTTTAATCTGGTGTTTGTTTGCTAAGAAATTTCTTTTTGTAAGCATTATGGATTCCTTGTTTATATCAGCCATGATTACCTTTGAGATATTTTTATTTGTAGCAGCGCACAATCCTATGATTCCTGTTCCACTACCCATATCGAGAAGTGTCATTTTTTCTTTCTTATCCTTCAAATATTCAGAAAGCATCTCAATCAAAAGATATGAGTCTTCTGCAGGTTTGTATACAGTCTCTAACGTTTCAATTTTGATATTATCGCAGTTCATTTTACTCCCATAAAAAATATGATTATTTTAGATTTTATGCGTATTTTATCTGTAGCATAAAATCACTTATTTTTTAGTATAATATAGCTACATAACCTATTTATTTATTAATGGGTAATTAATAATCTCGCAATTGGATTACCAATATTTAAAACTATGATTTTATGGCAAAGACCCCTGGCAATTTTGAAAACAAACAAACCAATTCCTTAAGTAATATTGCTGACGACATACCACAATGGATGCTTGCACAGGAGATCCTTGTAAAGACCAAAAATGAACTTATTCTAGAAGCTATAGATTTAGTACATATCGAGATTGATGAAAAAAGACTAGAGATAAATGGCAACACAGTAAAACTTCCTGATAAATCCTCTGAGATTGAGATGGATATGTTGATAATAAGCAATCTTTTAGAAAAAGAGGACGAAATAAGCAAGCAGTACTCTGAATTCATAAAAAAAATAGAAAATGGAGAGGAAGAAAAACCAGAATTAATAGAAAGAATGGACGAACTCAAAAAGTTTCTTATGGCCATATCCAGCATACATCTGCTTATGGGATTTGTTAAGGTGATAGATTCCTGGGTGCTTGATTTTGCTGAAACGATGAAAATAAATAATACGGCAATGATAATAGCAGAAACTGCAAAAAGAAATGTCGAAAGAATAGATATTCTAGAGTTTGTGATTAAAAGCAAAAATTTCCTAAAAAGCGAGGCATTAAGCGATGAAGAAATTGACATTGTAAAAAAAGCATTACAACTATGCAGGTAATTTGATGTTAAAACTTGGGTATCATGTATCAATTTCAGGAGGAATTTCAAACGCTTTTGATTATTCTAAGGAGATAAACTGTACTACAATGCAAATATTTATAGGCAGTCCAAGAATCTGGTCAGTGCAAAAAATATCTACCGAAGAAAAAAATAAATTTCTTATAAAATCAAAAAATACCAAAATTGAACCGGTCTTTGTTCATATGCCCTATTTACCTAATCTAGCATCACCAAAAGAAGATGTATATAAAAAATCAGTAGAAACACTCTCAATAATAGTTAAAGAGTGTGCTGCACTTAAGATAGAGTACGTAGTAGTTCATTTAGGAAGTGGTCTTGGCGAGGGTAAGGAAAAAGCCATTGATAGGGTGGTAAATGCAGTAAGTTCTGTGAAAAGTGAAAAAAACGGGGTTTTTGTATTGCTTGAAAATCAGGCAGGACAGAAAAACAGCGTAGGTTCTACACTTGAGGATCTTAAAGAAATATATGATAAGATACATTCAAGTGAGGTAGGTTTTTGTATAGATACTTGTCATCTTTTTGCTGCAGGATACGATGTAAGAAAAACAGAAACTGCAAAACTTATAGATGACAAACTTGGATTTGAAAACATCAAACTTATTCATTTGAATGATGCTAAATATGAATTAGGATCCGGAAGGGACAGACATGAGTGCATAGGTCTTGGAAATATAGGAATAGATGGATTCAAATCGTTTTTTTCTTATAAGAAGTTTCTTGGCCTTAATTTTATTCTAGAAACTCCACATTCAAGCAAGGAACAGGAACTAAACGAATTAAAAACAGTCAGGGAAATACTTTTGTAATTTTATTTTATAACAGTTTAATGTAATTTACTATCTCTTTTTTCTTATCTTTTTATTTTTTATCTTTTATTTTTATCTTTCTATCTTTCTTTTCCTTTCAGTTTTAAGTAAATGTGATATTTATGGATAAAAAAAATAATTATTGTATGATTTTTAAATACCTTAAAAAAAGAAGAATAACGTACAACAATGAATTTTCTTTTGTTTGGAAAAAGCCATTTTTTAATAATTATCTCTCAATTAGCAACAGAATAAATCCACATATAGCAATAGTCGGACAAAGTGGATCTGGAAAATCAAATGCCGCTAATGTAATTATTCAGATGCTTTCGGAAGATAACTTTAATTTAATTATTTTAGATCCAAAAAGTGATTATGTTGGATTGGCAAATAGCATAAATGCAAAAGTAATAAATGCAAAGCACAATGGAATAAATATTTTTGAAAGAGGCATGGCAAGCATAAATGAGAAAACCTCAGAACTATCAACAATTTTACAAAAATATCTTAGGCTTGGTCATGTACAATCAAATCTGTTATATCGATGTATAAAATATACTTATGAAATCTGCGAAAGAAAGACAAAGGAGCCGTCATTTTCTTCACTCATTTTTACCTTAAAGGTTTTCAAGAAAAACGCAGAGCTCAAAAACAATAAAACAGAAGCAAACATGCTTGAGTATCTTTTAACAAGATTCACATCATTGGAGTATCTTGATACTAAAAATACAATAAAGATTTCAGAAGCTGTAAACTCAAGGACAATCATTTTATTAAAAGGTCTTGGAACGGTAGATGCACAAAGTATTTTTATGGAGGGTATACTTAAACAGATTTATACCTATGCCATAATGCATGGAGAAAGCAGTATTATGAAACTTTATATAGTAGTAGATGAAGCTGGAAAGCTTGGCGATAATCCAATACTTGGCAGACTTGTTTCTGAAGGAAGAAAGTATGGTATAGGTATAATATCAATCTCTCAAACTGCCAAAACGTTGGATAGAGATGTAAGATGTAACTCATCGCTTTTTATAAGTTTTTATACAAGAGAACCAGAGGAACTTAATTATGTATCTAGTTTTATATCTGGCGGAAACGAAGGAGAACGATCAAGTAGAATAAAAACTGCGCTCAGATCCTTAAGCGTAGGAGAGGCTGTCGCTGTAGATTATTATCATAAAGAGCCCTTGATACTTAAGTTCGGCAGAGTTAAAAACCAAACTCCTCCAATGGCATATATATTAGATGAGTTAACAAGAGCCGTAATAAGAGAAAAAGAGCTGCGAAACGAGCTAAGAGTAAACGGCTTTATTGATCATGAAATAGATATGGGAATTAAAACTTTAAAGAATAATAAAAATATTCAACAATATACAATAAAATACGGCTGCGCATATGACGATACGTGGTATTTAGGAAACGTGCTAAATACGCCTGAACATGATATTAGTGTTGGAATAATAGCACTACAACTTAAACGTTTTGGGTTTTATGTAAAGATTCATAATACATCATATGGACCAGATATTATAGCAGAGAAGGACGGTATTAAATATGCTATTGAATATGAAACAGGGCTTAAGAATTTAAATGAAACAAAAAATATGATTACTGAACGAATAAAAAATTATGATCGTGTAATAGTCTTATGTAAAAAAACAGATCTCATAAATTATAACTCTATAACTGGTGTACTTTGCATGAGTATGGAAGACTTTCTTGTATATGAAGAGTGTACTGCATTTTTGAGTACAGTAGTAAAAATTTTTAACAAAGTTAGCGCTAAGTGAATGAGAAACTCAATACTTTTAAGGCATTAGATTAAGGCGAACCGCAAAAGGTATATAAATATGAACAATAAGATAAATAATTAGCTTTCAGATAACTTCCTGTTATCTTGAAAAATCGCACTGAGAAGTTACTAAAACTCTCTACAAAATAGAGAAGCTCGTACTCTTTACCTTGATAGAACGTGAAATAACAATAAAAACAAAAAAAGTAAAGAA
>JAJZKH010000046.1 GCA_021850955.1 Microcaldota archaeon | reverse complement strand
GATTGCTATAATTAGATTCTGTTTTATCTCTATTGTCTTCTATTTTATCATTGTTTTGTTCTGTTCTATTCTGTGGAATTTCTGTTCTATTCTGTTTTAATTCTATTTTATTCTGTTTTAGAAAGCCAATAACGTTATCTACCAACATTTTATTCTCTGGGATTTCTGTTTTTTCTCTATTTGCGTCTGTTTTATCTGTTTCTTTTTTGTCAATTTCTGTTTTATCTCTATTATTTTCTGATTTATTGTCTGATTTAGCATCAATAATAGAATCTCCGTTAGAAACAGAGACAATTTTACTATTATCAAATATCTGTTTATTTTCTGTTTTATCGCTGTTTGCGTCTGTTTTATTCTGTTTTTTCTGTTTTGAAACTTCTCCCACCACGTCATTACTGTTTTGTGATATCTGTTTATTTTCTGTTTTATTTCTATTATTTTCTGTTTTATTCTGTTTATTGCTTAAATTCTCCAACTCCTTATTGAAAATCTTATTAATCTGGTCTTTATTGATCCCTTTGTAATAAGTGGATAGTGTTGTGAGTAATTCTTTGGATTTATTTATCTTTGTGACTATGATCTCCTCTGCTATCTCATATCTTTTGTTATAATCATTGTAGTTCTCGTATTGTTTGATTTTTAATTTACCCGAAATCGGCTCTTTCGGTAGCGTTGCAGATAACAAGTTTCCATTCCAATTAAGCAGGGATAACGTTATCCCATGCTTTGATAGCCATCTCATGGCTTCAAATGAGATAAGACCGTAATGACCATCAATAATAATGCTATCGTAGGGTATCTGATGCGGATGAAACGCTATTTTTTCGTTATCTTGTCGCTTATTTATTATCAATTTACGTCCGTCTACACTTATTATGATTCCAAATCCAGATAACAATAATGATTTCATATTACTTAGTTAATAATATACTATATAGGTAATATAGTATTTAAATCTTTATTATGCGGTAATATACTGAATAAGTATGGCTAAAATAGAAATAAAACTAAAAGGTTACCGTTGCGAAAGATGCGGTCATGAATGGGCACCTCGAGGTTTGAAAGAGCCTAAGGTATGCCCAAAATGCAAGAGCCCTTATTGGAATGTTCCTAAAAAAATGTAAATCAATCTTCAATTAAATCTTCGAATTTCCCGTTCTCTTTTTGTATCCCATCCAAAAATGATTTAAGAGCCATAACATCTATTAAGATATGTGAAAGAGCTATATTAAGATTATCTATCCACCTATCTAAGTCTTCCTTATCGAAAAAGATTACGACCCCGGTCGTTTCTATACTATTGGATGCTTTTAAACCCTCCAAAAATCCAAGAAATTCTTTAAGTGTTATTTCATAGCTATTAATTTTAGGCATTATTTTAACTGTCCAAATATCTTTTGAGTTATTACCTTCTATAAAATGCATAAGCCAGGACGAAAAAGAAAAAAACCAAGCAGAAAGATAAAAACTATAATAGAACCATTTAAATAATCTAAATTAAATCTGCGATTGGAGCTATTTTAGCATATAACTATTTTAATACATAAATATAAAAGCAAAAAAGAAATATGAGTTTATTATATCGAGATAATGGAATTAAATAAAAATGGAAAAAATAAACTAAATGATAATTTAAAGAAAATTCAAAAGCTTTTAGAATCTGATCCACACAACCCCAAACTTTTGTATGAAGAGGGTATTATTCTCGAAAAGCTAGGTAATTATCGTAGTGCGTATACTGCATATTCTATGGCCCATACATATGATCCTGAGATGGTCATGGCTAGCGATAAAATGATTGTTATCGAACCTAAATTAGATGAAATTAGAAAAAACGAGTATAAAAGTCTAGGCGAATTTTTAGATCGTGAAAAGAAATCAGAAAAACGCCCAGAAAGACTGTCAATTTTCGAACATTCCCAAAAATCTTGGTTATCTGATTATACAACTGAAAATGATATCAGATCTAATAAACCGAGGGGGCGTAATTTCAATAGAAGATTTTATCCAGGAAGAAGGCGTAGATTACGAAGTCTAATTTATATTATTGTCATAATTACAATAATTGGAATAGCAATTTGGTATATGTTCCCCGCCACAACTTTCATAGAAACTGGGCTACCTAACGGTGCGCAATGGACGATTTCGTATGGGCAGGGTTCAATAACTACTTATTCTCTTGCTACTACTACCTCAAAGAGTATAACTGTTTATCTCTTCAGATTTAATGGCGCGTATGCCTATGCAACTAGTACTGTTACAGTATCAGGTGAATATTGTTATACTACATTTTTAGGAGTATTTAATGCTGGAACAAATGTACGTATACCTTATACTTGCTATAATAATTCAATATAAATAAAGACGGAAGACAATTAAGTAGATATGAGTATATTGGATATATTTAATTTAACCTGGAAGCCAAGAGAAGGCATTATATACAGAAATAAAGTATGGGGTAGACATAAAAATTTAGTGTGGTTAGCACCCATATCGCAGGGCCAACCGCCATTTCCAATAGGTAAGCGTAGTCAAAATATATCAAAGGTTTATGTGGATCTAGATAAAATACTTTATCCGGGCTCCTTCCAAGTTAAAGGTGAGGTTTGTACTTTTGGGATTTTAAATCATAGGCACATAACTGAATTATATAAAACAGATAGACAGAACGTTAAATTTTTTAAACGATATACTGGAAAATCCAAAGTACATCCAAAATTTGGAAAAACAGTTAATGAAACAAAGTCTTATAGATATTTAGCTAAGGTAATAGATTCCTCGAAAATTACTAGAGAAAAGATATTAGGTAGGCAATTAGTGAGAAGGAGGGGTACAGCATTAGTTGATACAAAGGAAGGAATATTGGTTGTAGCCGGAAAAAGCGGAGTATTTATTCTTCCAGGAGGTGGTGCAGAAAAAGGAGAATCTAGAGAAAAAGCAGCAATAAGAGAATTAAGGGAAGAAACTGGTCTAAAAAGTATAAGCATTAAATATCTTTTTTCGCATGATGATCCGGAAGATAGAAGAATAAGAAATCTCTATAAAATATTTTTGGTAGAAGCAGTCGGTAAAATCAAACCAGACGGTCATGAAGTTAAACATATAAGATTTTGGAAGCCTAATTCAGATATTAACATAAGCAACACTACCAAGCTTATAATCGATAGATATCTAAATGAATTCAAGAATACTTGAGAGGTTATTATGCAAAGTCTTATTATATCTAGTTTTTATTTGTTTATTCCTAGCGTATCCTTTAGCTTTAAATTTATTGGTGTTGATAAATGATGTAAAATAATTATTTTCTGAGTCTTTTTAATGCCATAATAAATAAAAGGCCTGCTATAATGAAACCTAACCCAAAAATAAGAGCTATTTCTGCCGGTAGACTTAAAAGTGAGTTTGAACTAAATATAAAATAAATAATCATAAATCCTACTCCCAAGAATAAGAAAATTATTCCATATAAAATATTCTTAATGCTTTTATATAACTGTATCATATACTCTTTTTGCTTTGTTTTTATTAAAATAATTAACTAGTGATAAGATAAAAGCGATTGGACCCTTATAATTAACGTTTGGTGTTCGTAATGTCTAACATTAGTTTAGGACTTAAAATACATAGTAAACTAGGTAAGATACCTACTATAGAAAAACTCGGAGTATTAATAGATATATCATTATATTATGACTAATCATTAGTGCACTACTGCTTATTACTATAGTATATACAGTTTCTTAGCTACAAGTTAAAGTATAAAAGATACCTAATCCAACAAAAGCATATATAGTACAGAAAAAGTGAGAATTTATGTTAAAGAAGCATTTTAAATCAAGTGCAATAGAAAGTTTTAGGAAAATAGTCATTTTTATCGTTATTCTTCTTACAGGGTTTACTATAATATTCAGTCTTTCTTCTAGATCTACATTACCTTCGTCTTTAATAGTGAGTACATTAACATTTAGTGGTGTATTTGTGTCAATTACATATCTCGCAATATTAGAGGCCGCTAAATCACATCTAATAAAAGAACTTCCAATTAACTCTGATAATAAAAGTGAAGTTCTCTTAGGTTTATCTGTTCTTCCTTTTTTACTTCTTTTATCTGGGATTATACTTTTTATCTCAGGATTTCAAATACAAGTCGAATTAGTCTCATTTGATTTGTTTATATTTGCATCATTACTGTCATTTTATATTTTTCTTATAATAATTGGAACGTTTCTTTATAAGAAGTGAAAAAGTTATACTTAATAAGTGAGTTGAATAAGATTAGTTATGCAGAATACACGGATCAAGAAGCATTAAACAAGAGACTATTGGAGATTACACCAAAAGAGGCCAAAGAAGAATTCGGTATTAGGTATAGAAGTACGCTTAAGAAGATGAAAGATAAGATAAGAAAAAGGTTTAAGTTTTGAACCACCTTTTTATAACTATTATGAAACTAAAGTCACAAAAATATGAACAAGCAGATCAGACTTCTATAAAACGATTTGCTCTACAAAGTTTTAGATTAAAAGGGTCTAAGTCTGAACTAAAATCAAAATTAAAGACCGTAGAGCTACTAGTTCTAACATTGACTTTACTGTTAATTGTTTTTGTTGCAGTATTTAGAACTTTGAATCCGATAGTGCCAATATTTCTATTTATAGACGTTTCTTTACTATTACTTTATTATGCAAGGTTAACTTATTCGCTAAATGGAAACGATTTGTACTTAGGAATGGCACAAAATTTTTTAATTTATATTACACCATTAGCATTTTCTTTTCTAATTTGGATTACAATGGTAATAATTCTATATTTAATGCTTAGCTCTTATGTAGTTAGTACGAGTTTTATAATTCAATCTTCCGAATTTATTATGTCTTTGGGAGTGGCTAGTTTACTAGCATTAGTCCTTTATATTATGTTGGAGACTCCTACTAAAACAGCGGCGAGATTTACAAAACACAAAAAATTAGTATCATTTATTAATATATTTGTATTGGCGTCGGTCGTTTTTTATGTGTCAATATTAATTGGGAACGCCTTGTCAGTCTCGCAGCCAGTAAATCATGTGGGTTTAGCACCATTTAATTTATGGGTTTCAGCGTGCAATTCTACATCTGTATTGTTAGGTCTAACAAATGGTGGGCCCATTCCTCTAACTATACTAAATGCAACCATACAAAGTAATTACTACAGTAAATCACATGTTTTTTACATTAGTAATAACTCTCTTAATCATTCTATAAACCCTGATAATTATTCAACCAATCAAACTATCTACCATGAATATCTTATAGAAAGAAACATGACTTTTATAGAGTTCCCATATATTACTTGTTTAACTAAAGGTAAGAGTTATACTTTCAACATAAGTATTACTTATGCTGTTAAGTTAGGTAATATAAATATGACATTTAGTTCATTTGGAGAAATTACTGATATATTCAATCAAGAGAATATCTCCTATTTTTACATATTAAATGCTTCGGCCTTTAAATGAGTTCGCTTCTTATAATAGCATACTTTTCACGATACTATAGAGGTTTATAATGACTATTTAAGTTTCTCAAGGCACATACAAGAGAAAGGCCTAATACAATAAAAATAATAACAAATATCAATTGCAGGTGCCAACTCATCTTTACAAGTGAGATATACATAACTGGAAGACTAACCATAGCCAGTATGGCTGTAAATATAATTAATGTTGATGTCAAATATTCTAAATTTTTAGAAGCTGAAAGTGACATATATGAGTGTAAAAGCTCGAATCCGGTTGTTTTTAATTTACAGCCGAGGCCACTAAATGTTAATGAATCTTCTTCTGTTAGGGGAGTATTTTTAGAATTTAATTCTTTAAATGTGGCTTCTGGTTCAACTAGGACTAGTGAATCTTTTATTAAGTCTGTTATTATACTATTTACTGAAAGTTTATCGACATTATTATAGGCTAAATTTTCAACACCGCAGGCGCTTTGTAAATTACAAACTGGTGTCAAGTAGGGATAATTAATCTCTAACCTATATAGTATCTTTTTAAGAAATTCTTTTTTTATGGGTTTATTTTTCTTTTTTAGCATACGTTTATTCTAAGTAAGAAAACGACTTATATTTAAACCTTCTGTTAGCGTACACTTTTCGGAAGATAGCATTATCCCCCCATTTTTATAAGGGGATAATGCTATCTCGAAGAGATGTGGCTAATCAAATAGGTTTCCCCTTTTGAGATAATCTTGTATAAATCTTCTACTTAAGAATAGTAAGGTTTATAT
>JAJZKH010000002.1:3142-24819 GCA_021850955.1 Microcaldota archaeon | reverse complement strand
AAACGTTGCAGGACACGAAAATAAAAAAGAGTTTTTACAAAAACACTTTTTTACAGTATTAATAAAAAATATTTCGACAATATTTTTGCATTTGAATAATTCTTCTAAAGAATCTAAAACAATAATTCAAAATCGTGAAAATGCCATTTTACTAAGTGCAATTTCAATTACAATTGGTTGTGTATTTTTTTATTATTTAACCAATATAAATACAGCATTATTAGGGTTTGTACTGATCTTTATTCTACCATTTGTCTTTAACTTACGTAGATTTACTAGTTTATTGCAAAAGATTCACACTAATAGCATATACGCCGGTGCTCTTATTTTCATACCACTAATCACTACGATGCTTGTATCACATTATTCCAGAAATCCGTTAAAGGGTGCATCATTGTTGTTGATAAGCATTCCAGTAGGTTTAGCTTTAATTTGGACAAAATCCCAAAAAGTACGTATTGGTTTATTAATCTGTACTGTTATTATTCAGACTATATGTTGTTATTCCTCAATAACATATGGAAGCGCTTCTATCGATGTTTTTGGATTCAACCAGCTAGGGGCTAATTATCTACTCCATGGAATCAATCCATACACCCAGTTCTATCCTTTGGTTGCTTTTGCGTCACATTCATATAATAAAATGTATTTCATTAAAGGACCATATCTTTACGGGCCTGGTGTACTTCTTCTTTCTGTTATAGGTAGGGTTGTAGGGGACGTAAGAGTTACAAACTTTCTGGTTTTTATTCTTATTGTAGGAATTCTACTCAATAAATTACGACTTAATGCATCGTTGGGATCTTCAAGAGCCATAATGCTCTTCTCAGTTTCTCCTCTGATAACCCTAATGATAATTAATGACTGGCCAGGAATGTTGGCACTCGGCTTCACCCTACTCTGGTTTATGACGCACAGAAAACATAAGTGGCTTGGTTCAATCGTCCTTGGATTGACTTTTAGTATTGTACCAACCACTGCTGCACTTTTTATTATTATGTTCTTTTGGTTACCAGGGGTACGTAAACAGTTTTATTGGAGCATATTAATATGTTTAATTATCTGTTTGCCTTTCGCACTATGGACTGGTATAGGGAAATTCCTCTTTGACATAGTAGGTATTCATGTATTCTCTAATCATTATGTAAGCACAATATTATCTTCGGTTAATATAAATACAATTTTATATTTTCTTCATATTAAGTTGTTATCTGGTAAAATATGGCTCCTACTAGCTATGGGTTGCGGATCTTTGTTGGTTATGAGACGACCCACGACAAATGCAGAGCTATTCAGAGCTAGTGCTCTTTTGTCTCTTCTCTTTTTGCTCTTTTCTCCTATTGCCGAGGTCGACTACTTTTTCATCCCATTCGGTTTATTTTTATTTTCATTGGTTTTTCCAGAAGGTATTACTTCGTCGGACAGGATTATTTAAGCAGACGTAACTATTTCATCGTGTAACTGGTTCGTGGTAAATCATTTCATCAGACGGTATTGTCTTAAAAATAGTAGCATCACAATAGTTATATGTGAATATTTTATCCTGTGAAAACAATATAGTGTTATTCCCACGACATAGAATAATCATTATTGAAATAAATTATTGGCTTCCAAGTAGATTTAAGTTTAAAAACAACAAAGGCTTTATTTATAATATACATATGGCTTACTGGTATATCATGTCTCATGTATTGCTCTTCTAGACCCGAACTTCCTATTTCCTCTAGTGCCTGTACATATTTTTTTAACAAAAAATTCTCATACAGTCTAAAAAGTTCCATTTGATTTTCCCAGGAAAAAGGAAGAGGAACTATAATTTTATCTTCTGTTAGAGATACTTTTTCTTCGGGATCGTATGTGGGAATTATTTTTATACAATCAAAAAATGGATCATAGTATTTTTCTCGTAATATTTTAACCTGTTTTATACGAGATTCGTATTCTAGATAACTAATTCCTGACGCCTCTCGATAATATTCAAAATTCCAGTGTTCAGAAGAAAACCATCTAATCATTTTGATTTCTGATTCTTCGTCTTTCATAGACAAACACCAATCATGAATAAAAAACATTTTTCCTTTCTTTTTATCACTTTTATATTATACTCGTTTTTGGGTCAAAATAGTTATAATTAGTATTTTACGATAATTATTGTTACTAAAATAATGACATCAAAAATCCAGTAATTTTCTTCTCAATAGAATTACTGGTAATAGAATGTTATTGCGTACTTTTATTTCTTTTGTTTTTTATTAATCTTAAAAGCATATATTTGGCGACTTTTACGGAGAGTCGCCCCAACTCCATATTTTACAAACTAATCATCCTCATACACAATACCTGCTTCTATTTCTACGTCTGTAACCAAGAGTCCATGCCACACATCCCCTTTCGAGGAAGTATGTTTACATAAAACTCCTGTGCTCGTTAAGCCTTACAAACAAGTCTAACTTCATCTAATTGTACTTCATGTAGAATATCCTACACGACCTCAGAATAAATTACCCTCCCCATAATAACTCCTTTTACATATACTGAAGTCTCTTCACCAATCGGAGTAATCTCCGTTACGAGTTTCATGCTCATCATTACAATCTTCACAGCCATCACAACCCCCACGGTTGTTCCCACAGTCCTCACAACCTTCATGGTTCTCGCATCCTTCGCTACAGACCGTTTGTTCACCACAAGAAGTACAAGATGCAAGTTTATCAACAGAGATTAGATCAACAAGGTCGACAGAGTCAGGACGAGCACTACAGGCTCCACTACAAGATACACATGGATTGTCTTCACACATAGTATTGTCTCCTTTTGTAATATTCAATAAAACTTTTACTGATTAAAATATTCAAATTTTTTTAATGCATTTTCACCTGGAATGATGGCTTTGGATAGCTTTTCGGCAAGTTCTTTAAGCTGCTGGTCAAACAATTCCTCTTTGCTAAGGCGGAATCGGTGAACGACCTTCCATGGACTTAACACAAACAATACCAATCTTCATAATTTTTATTTCTCCTAAGACTTATATTAACGATGTATTTAGTTATATCATATAACCCAAAGACCGTAAATAGGTATTGTTGTCAGTAGCTTAATTTATATTCATTATTGATTAATCCTCTCTGATTAATCTCCCGCAAATAAATCTTATTACTTACTCGCAAAACCATTCAAAAGATCTTTTAAAAACCAATCTCATCCAATGTAATATCAAGACCCTTAGGATGATGAAGCGCATAAGTTCCTTCAACGCGGTAACAATCTGCATCTCTCTCAATCTCAACATTAGTATAAGCTCTTCCGTAAACAACAGCATCCATAAAACGTTCTGCTAGAACTTCATTCCCTGGTGTATCATTGAGAATAATCTCACCAAATGTGCTCCCCGTAAGATCAACTCCGGGAGCAGACCATTTTGGAGTCACATACAGGAGACCATTCTCGTGATGTGTAGTAAATCCAAACAATGTAGGTTGAGGCATTTTGTTATTCTGGGGAATATTATTCTCCTGCGATATATTATTTTCTAAGATATATTATTATTCTACAATATATTATTTTTCCGTTACCAATCACATATTAATTATAATTTCCTGTCAAAAATCCACTTCTTGTCAAAAAATCTAATTCCTGGGATAAGTAAATACAGCATTTACATATAATCATCCCAATATTTTTATACTGGGATCTCAGAACACTTTCCGTAAAAGCTTTTTCTATCTTGAATAAAAAGTAACTTCATCTTATTGAATAATATTTTTAGGGCAATTTACGATAGGCAACCTGTCAGAAATTCCGACAAGTTGTAATTTTACATTTAGCCTAAAGTATTAATACTTTGCATCATATGATAATTTTATTTTTAACAACAAATCACAGTATAAAATAGGTTTACTTCATTTTTTATACTTAATACTTTTTCACATTAATCGTTTTCTTTCTCGCTGATTATATTCTTCGCTTTTGGTCCTCCGCTTCGTCAATAATCTTCTGTCTCGTCGGGTAATCTATGTATCTTTACTTTCACAGAGCACTCCTTGTAAAAAATATCTCATTCTTGAGCAATTTTATTCTCAATCTTGTTAAGATACACCTAATTATACAGTCTGTCAAAAATTCTATCAACATACTATCATTTTGAAATTTTGCATTCCATTAATAGTCTACTGCTTTTTACTTACTCGTCGTTTTTACTTACTTATCGTTTATTAGTTCTTCTCTATTTATTTGCATTTTTTCTGCATATCTTTAGCTATTAAGTTTGCAATTTTTTCAAGATCTCTATCAAAAGCCAAACGCTCTGCTGGAAAATAGGGCCTGAGCCTTCAAAGGTCGGTATGATTACAATTGCTGATCTTTTTCTGAACATTATACATTCTCTTTCGTGTCATCCAGGAGTGAAAAAACATCATCACTTTCTATATTACAGTATAAATGTTCTCCATTATAAAGACAGTCCATTTTATAAATATACCCTACAAATTCAGTCATATTGAATGGATCTTTTCTTCTGAAATATTCAAAGCTCAATACTGTTGCCGGAACGGTAACTTCAAATTCATTCTTTTATTATATGTAAAAAACTTTAAGATCTTCTTTTTATCTTTTTCTACCATTTGAATATGTACCATACATTTAGTATCTACGGGAATTGGATTTCTCATCAAATTATCTCCTTGTTTTTACTTATTACATATTTTCGCATAAATATTATACAAAAATATGTTAAAAAATATTAATAAAGGGTCAAAAAGGTTTATCCTATGTTCTTGTGATGATGAATTATCAATAAAAAAATTGAATACCCAAAAGAAAATGAGTTTATAAATAGTAAATAATATACAATAACAAGATAAAATTAATATTTGGCAGAAAACAAGACTAAAAGTCTAATTCCATATCTTCTTTTTGCATTTTCATTCGTTGTTCTGTTATATTATTGAAGTTCACGGAAGGGGATTCATACTCTTGTTCTTTTGTTTCATGTTTCAAATTTTCATCAAAATTATTTAAATCTAAACCTAATTTCTTACACATCAATTCAATAGCTGGTTTTGTCAATTTAATATTTTCAGTACTCTTTTCGGTCCAACGATATGTGTGTTTACCACCCCAATAGGAATCTGGATTCCCTGTGAAAAATTGAGTTAGCCAATACTGACCAGCCTTTTCTGTATACATCGAATTAAATTGATTAAGTCTGGATTGAAACTTATTATCTTCCGGATATTTCAAAAATTCTTCTATAAATTTTTGAAAGGGAATTTCTTTATCCCCATAGGTCTTAAAAAAGGCAATTATAGTTCTAGCAAAAAAATTATTTTCTTTTTCCAACATTTTTTCTCCAATAATTAGATCAAAATGATGTAACAACATTGGATCATATTCTTTGTCAAAGAAAATATGTTCCTTTTTACCCTTTTCCTTATATTTATTATTTTTGGATTCTATGTTTTTACCTAAAATATGTCGAGATTCTAAATATTTTTCATATTGTTCGCTTTTATAAAATTCTTTACGACCTTCTACTATTCTTTTTTCACGTAAAATCTTCTGATCGTAATGATTAGCCCAAAAGTCAAAAAGTTGTGTATCAATACTTCGTAAATTGTTTTGTTCCAACCATTTTTCAACCACATCTCTATCAGTTATAACTATTTTAATATTTCTTCTTCCGGCTTCTTTTCTGATATATTCACGTATTTCTTCTTTTACAGGATATCCAGAAATAATAAGATAATCCTGTGGGATAGAATCAATATTTTTTTTCGTTGCTTTATCTAATTTTTCGAGTATTTCTTTAACTTCATTTAAAGTACAACTTGATTTATATTTTATTTGTATAGCAACGTTATATAATCCATAATCAGGCATAGATACCGCATAAGCATCAACCCCTAATTCGTTTAGTTCTGTTTTTACATAATCGTTAAATATACTACTGTGTTGACTAAGTTCGTAAATAATATTTTCATAAAGAAAACCATTTGCTGAAGCATAAGCAAATTTATCTTTTCTGTTCATACGCTCCAAAATGTACGACAATTTTTGATCATCTTCTTTACGTTCCGGTAATAATTCTTCTTTGTTTTTTAGAGTATGCATTTCGGGGATTTCTTTTTCAATAAAGTTTTCGTTAACATTGGAATGTTCTTTTTTAATAAATTCTTCTTCATTAAAAGACTTATCCTCGTAAATAATTTCATTATTGCTAATTACATCGTTGCTATTATCAGAATTGTTATCACTATTTAAATTATTTTGAATTTCCTGTAGTTCATTCTGGTTTATTTTGTTTATTTCTGTAAATTGTGAAGCTATTATTGTTAGATTATGACGTATTTTATTTTTGATTTTCAAATCTTCGTCAAGCTTGACTAATCTATCCTCTAATTCTTGATTATATCCTTCTTCTAGTTTTAAATAGATTTCCTCCCTTTCTTTTGATAGTTCCGTTATCTTATTTTTAACCTTTTCTAATTCAATGTCATTGTCTTTTTTTAATTGCTCATAAGTTTTAGCATTTTCGATAGCTTTCGCAAGCCTCTGTAATCTTGTATATTCTTTTGCGGAAAAATTTTTAGTATCATGTATATTATTAAGATTCTGCGTACTATTAAAATCTTGTGTACTATTTTTTCTGGGTTTATTCTTATTATCTTCTATTTCTTCCGACATTTCTTTGTTCTATAAAATATAAATACAATCTACTTTATCAGTATAACATTTTTTTATTTTTATATGAAAAGATAACCTTTTCCTTTTCAACCACTTTAAAAATTCATACAAAATAAAAGACGTTAAAGTTAAGTCTTTTAGCGAAGCATAATCTCATATTCAATAATCTATATGTATTAAATTTACTTTATACTTTATCATAAAATAAACTTGTTCTTTACCTCCGCGAAGTGATAAAGTCTCTTAATAATAAACCTATTCTAAATCGCAAAACTTCCTTTACTAGGTATATTTTAAAGTAGTTTTATCCATTCTTTTGACATTCATTAAAAATGATTATTTACAATACTAGTGAATATAACATATTTTGTGAATATAAAATCCAATCCCTCTAAGTAGTTACGATTTAAAACTTCTTTGGTGTTTTGACAACCATCACATTTACTTATGCAGTGTAAATAAAAAGTTATACCAATAGGCCAATTATCCGAAAGAGTTTTACCAATGAAGATTGAAGAATGTAAGATAGGTATGATTATTCGCGAAAAATGTGTCCACGAACGGGGCAATTTCTCGATAACCGATATTAATATACCAAGGCAAATAATAACAATAGTAAGTTGTAAAAAACCAAACAGTCCATACTTTGTATCTGCGTCTGGACCACATACTCTCGTAGATCTTGGTGATTTTGAACCCGTGCCAAAAAAAGTAAAGCTTGACAAGGAACCTGGGGAACCTGCTACAAAGGGTCTCGTTATGGGAACCGAAACACTTCCAGGGATTGCCCCTCTAAAAAGACCATCATCCGAAACACATCCAACAATTCGTGATGTATTGTATGCTGTTCTTGCCAAACTTGAGAGCTATAGAGAGGTTGATTATACAGTTCTACAATGTACTGGGGATGGAAGATATAGTAATTATCAGGAAATTCTATTTACTACACTTGATCCATGGCATGTTATACATCAATC
Source organism: Microcaldota archaeon (assembly GCA_021850955.1). Next base: position 17,161 of record JAJZKH010000002.1, on the reverse strand, counting down.
TGACGACTGCCCTTTTCTTTTGGTTGCACAGTTGATGAAGAAAATGGGGTATGAAATGCCTGATAATATATGAGATACTTAGCAAACTGACCACAAAAGGAATGATATCGTGTATACAGTTGAAACAGTACATATAAGCAAATTAACAGTTCAATGGGTACTTCAGGAACTTATACAAGAAACTACCAAAAATGAATTCTTGTGGGAAATGCAATCATCAAACACATATAAGACTGCCAGACTGCCTTTTGAAGTAAGGATTACTTGTTTTTCACCAAAGAGAAAATTTTCATATCGTTGTTGGATTGATGATATGGAAGTACCGTTGATGACGAAAGCCAGAAAAAGCATCAACACAATTCTAAGCTATTATCATAGCCACCAGGTAATTCATGAATTGGAACATATAAGGACAACAACAGACAATATAACTAATTGGATTTTAAGGCCAGCGCAAAAAAAAGAAAAGAAGTAAACGCCAGGGCGTCTTGACCTATATTGGCTAGTATTAACCTGTTCCGTTTCTTGATACTATACAGGAACATAATTACAATATATATTGTCCTATTAAACTTCAATATAGATAGTATTAATAAAAAAAGAGAAAATAAGAGATGTCATGTGGTTTTGCATGCGTTCGAGTCTTGAAAAGAACTGCCCATATACCTATGGATCAAGAGGAAAAGATATGTCGCGAATTAATGCTTTTTGCCAATCAACTTCAAAAGAAGTTGAAAGCAAATCTAACCAAGCTTGAAACTTCTATTGAAATATAACGTAGGTAACAAAATTACTTATTTTTACCGATATCCTACAATAGAGAATATTTTGTATAAACTATAATTAGTAGTGTAAAAAATAGTTCTAGTGCAAAAAACATGATAAAAACATTAGCCCATTTAGGATTTTCAGGAAAAGTACTATTAGCTATTGCAATTGCGGGTACGATTGTTACTACAACAGTAGTTACAAATCAGCATGAAACTACCTTGAATGTTACCTCGGCTTCGCAAACATTACATTCATCTCCTTCTGCTGGTGCATCTCAAAATTATTCAAATCAGCATACGACTAACAAGAATAATCATGGCACAACCGTAAAAAATACAGTAATTTCTTGTCTTGCAACAATAACCAAGGGTAAAAATAACGCAGAAAATAAAACATCCAATACTGCCAGCCCAAGTACTGTTAACTCAAGCACCGCCAGCCAAAGCACGGAAAATGTTACTCATGGTGTCGGGAAATGTGTATCTCCTATCGCCAAGGAAAATAATAATACAAATAAACCTTCAAAAAACAATAACAATAAACGAATTTTTGGCACCAGTCATAAATCAAGTACGCCATCATTGCAATCAAACTATCGATAGGTTATCTGATAAGATATAAACGGGTCTTGATTTGTTGACAATTTTGCATTCATATGATATATTCGTACTATACGAATAACGGCTGCCATTATTGATAAGCTAAATAATTACGATTTTCGAACGTATGTAAAAATATTTGCCCTTTTTGGACTCATAAGTTTTGTAATATTGTTGTTCATTCCTTTTGGTGCACTTGCAAGTCAATGGCAATAAACAATATCGCGAAGATTTTTTTACTTTTAAAATATAGAATGTAGTTTTCTTGATTACGGCAAAGATATCTTTTTTTGTTGTTCTATATGATATAATGAAAACATGAAAACATTGGAAGATACTACCAATATACCGTCTAGCACAAAAGAACAAACAGGAAAATTTTGGCAGGTTTACGTCAAAACACATTGCACAGAAATTTTATCTGATGATGAGGTTTATGATATTATAGAAGGCGTTTGCGATTGTGATAGTTTAAAATATCCTACAGAATGTCGTATGGCAACAAGTGGAAGCCATACAGATTATAGCACAAAAAGTGTTCATATTAATTTTCTTTTTTCTTATCTCCAATCTATGTATTCAAAAGAAGAAGCTATCGAATATGCCAAATTGGACACTAAACGATGCTATAGAAAAGCTCGCAATGGTTTAAATTATAATATAGATGCCTTGTATATAGATGACGAAAATGGAAAAAATGAAGTATTGGTTTACAGAAATGAAAATATGCCTCATGAAATTGATTTTTAATCATATAAAATTTTAATAGAAATCGCTATATAACAAAACTCGTCACATACAAAGCTTATCACATACAAAGCTTATCACATACAAAACTCTACCTATAAAAGATTTATGGTATTAAAAGTTTAAAGTCTAAAAATACTATAAAAAGTTTATAGTAAGTTTACAGTATAGAAAAGATTATGAATATCCAATTGATAGATGCAAAGATTAAATAAATATAAGTATCATATTTTTAGTAAACAACAAAAGATTCTATAATATAAAAACTGATTATATATTTAGATAAACAATAAAATTTATATTCTTATGTAGAATTTATTAACAACAAAATGGAAAATATGCTTTGAGGTGCTATTTGACGGAAAAAACATTTTATTTTATAATAAACAGAGTTTTAAAAAAGATAAAGGAGTTTAGGAGATGTTAGAAAGAATTGAGATTGGCGATGAGTTAACCAACAGTGTAGATTCAAAGCATAGGGTTCTTACCGTGGTATAAAGGAATGAAAGAGAATTTGTACCTGAATATGAAGATGGGCACCTGTGGATTCTTGATATTGAAATCGCCAAAAATATATTATTACGAGACAGGTTTTTATCATTCCAACAAGATTAATTGGTGACAAAAGCTTAATTCTTGCCACAGTATTCTAATTTAATTCTATTTCTTTTCTGCGCTTAGTTTTAAAACTATAACAATTGCAATCATAAAATTCATATTGGTTTATTTATGTGAGTTATCCGGAAATATCGGATAACTGGACAATATTTTTAAAAAGTGCATACAACTTCATATTTTAACTCCATCTCGTTAGGAAAAAGTTGACAATTTTATCCTTATGTAATACACTGTTATAAATAAGGTAAAGTCTGTGAGGCATTTTAATGTTAAAGAGTTTGACTTTCAAGAAAGATGAAGGTGATCAAATAAATATAATTCTTAGTAATATTTCCGAAAAAGAAATAGGTATCATCAAGGACGATGTTATTAAGAAAGAAAAAGTTGGTAAAGTAAATGAAAGAACCAAAGGGGAGATAATAGCTAGTTTTACTATAGCTGCCTTTGCTCTTTTTTTAATTATTGTAACAATGCATTTCAATGCAACATATAATCAAATTCCAGCAAAGGAATTATCATTATTATCACAAAAATACCCTTTAAACCATAATGAGAATCCTCCTTACCGCGAAGTATCTACAATAAATTTCAAGAAGGCTTTTGAAGCTATTCGTAATTCTGAGATTTTAGTGGTAAACAATATCTCAGAAAAGACCCCATTACAAATTTACAATAACCTTACTATTTGGAAAAACAATACGGGAACTACTTTCTATACAACAGTTCCCTCTTCTACCGTACTCTCCTGGATCAATGAGTATGTTAATATTAATGAAACTCTAAATTATATACAGCACAAGGAGCCTTACAACAAGGTAACCAACGCTATTATACAAAAAGAACGTTTAAAGGCTTACCATAGCACAGGCTCTTTTAATTTTTATTCAAATGTCTTATTGGTACTTCTACTTATTGCATTGGCAATAATTAGTTTGTACGGTATTTATTTAACAGAAGTACCAAGACCAGAAATAGTGATATTCCTTGTATTGCTAGGGTTTCTTTTGTTTCAATTTTTTGAGGTGGTAATTTTGACTTCAAATTGAAAAATAATTACAATAAAACACCTTGTAAATAGACAAATTAATAATATAGCCATCTATTTTTGTTAATTTTAAAATATCAAATAGCTGATGTATCAAACAGTGATTCCGCTACAATTATAAGCTTTTTTGATTAACAGGTTCATCAAGTAAATCAGCGGGACGATGATTACTTAAAAAAAGGATGTGCTCAAAAAAACCATTTATGTACTGTTTATGGTGTAGTATAATAACCACGAAAATACAAGTTGCACTTTTTTATGACAAATCCTGCCTATCTATAGGACATCATTCCTGTTACAGGATATATTTTTTAATATATGGTATTAATTATCCCCGGAAGAACTACTATTGTCCCCAGAAGAACTACTATTGTCTCCGGAGGAACTACTGGTATCAGTAGAACTTGATTGACTACTTTCAGTACTTTGTTTTGCTTCGGTACTCTGCTTTGCTTCGGTTGTTTGGGTAGCTTCTTTACTTTGTGTAGATCCCGAAGTTTGCACTGGTGCAAAAGTTGGTGTTGGTTTAGGGGCTGGATTAGGGGTTGCTACTGGTATAGGTACTGGGACAACGGTAGGCGCGGGGGTGGAGATAGCTGTAGGTACAGGGGTAGAAATAGCTGTAGGTGCAGGAGTTGACAGAGCCGTTGGTGCAGGAGAACTGCTTGTCTGGGGAGTTTTTGAGGAGGATAACGTTATATTAGCATTGTGAACCCCAACATAAGTAAGCATTGCTCCTACCGCAATCCCTGTAATTATTAACAAAAATGTTTGCATCTTGATAAAAAGAATCTGTTTCATGTAAACCTCCGTACTAAAAATATACAATACTCTCATTATGTATGTCGTAAAAAAGAATAAAAAGGATACGTTTTTATAAGAAATAACTTAAGTTAATTTTACTGTCTTTTATTCCTATTTTTCGAATTACAATAATCACAATCATAAATTAATTTCTAGTTCATTTATTTGAACTGTCCGGAATTTCCGGATAGCTGAATAATACTTTCATAAAAATTGTACATAGTTATGTCGTTCGTATAAAACCTCTATCGTTTTTAAAATTCTATGCTTTGCCTAAATTTTTTATCTTCTTACGTATTGCCTTCCAGATGATCCTTATTTTTCTTGACAATATGTAGGATATGTGTATCATTAAATATGATACAAAATATTACTTATGTATAAAAATAAAAATATTAAAAGATAGTATTAATTCCGGTCTGTTTAACAATAGCAAGAAAAGGATGGGTTCTCCGCTAGAAAAAAGTTAAAAACAATACTAAATCATAAGGTATATTATGAAAAATTGACAATTTTGAACTTATATAATACACTATTCTAAGTAAAATCTATGAGAAAACTAATACGAGAAATCTAAAATGCTAAAAAGTTTAACTTTCAAGAAAGACGAAAACGAACAAGTAGTTCCGATTCTTGGTAATGTCTCAAAAGAAGAGCTTGGAATTGTTAAAGATAGTATTAAGAACAAAGAAAATAACAAAAACCGTGGAGAAAATATATTTAGAATAACCACAGTTGTAGTTTCTATTATTTTATGTGTTTTGGGAAGTTACTTTTGTGCAACCTACAATCAAATTCCAGCAAAAGAATTATCATCTTTAGCACGAAAATATCCTTTTAGTCACAACGGGGAACCTTATTACTTTTCAAAGATTTCTGTAACAAATTTTCAGAAAGCTTTTGAGGCTATTCGTAATCCTGAAATTATAGTAAAAGATAATATCTCAGGAAAAGCTAAAATACAAATTTATAACAATCTTACTATTTGGCAAAATAACACTGGTTCTACTTTCTATACAATAGTTTCGTCTTCTACTGTACTATCCTGGATTAACGAATATGTTACAGTTAATAACACCTTGAATTATCAACAATACAAAGAACCTTATAGTAAAGTTACAAATACTTTTGTGCAAAACGAGCGTTTGGCAGCATATCATAATACAAAATCTTTTGGTCAGTATAATATCTTTTTGGCAATATTTTTTACGATTAGCTTTCGTATTGCCTTCCAGATGATCCTTATTTTTCTTGACAATATGTAGGATATGTGTATCATTAAATATGATACAAAATATTACTTATGTATAAAAATAAAAATATTAAAAGATAGTATTAATTCCGGTCTGTTTAACAATAGCAAGAAAAGGATGGGTTCTCCGCTAGAAAAAAGTTAAAAACAATACTAAATCATAAGGTATATTATGAAAAATTGACAATTTTGAACTTATATAATACACTATTCTAAGTAAAATCTATGAGAAAACTAATACGAGAAATCTAAAATGCTAAAAAGTTTAACTTTCAAGAAAGACGAAAACGAACAAGTAGTTCCGATTCTTGGTAATGTCTCAAAAGAAGAGCTTGGAATTGTTAAAGATAGTATTAAGAACAAAGAAAATAACAAAAACCGTGGAGAAAATATATTTAGAATAACCACAGTTGTAGTTTCTATTATTTTATGTGTTTTGGGAAGTTACTTTTGTGCAACCTACAATCAAATTCCAGCAAAAGAATTATCATCTTTAGCACGAAAATATCCTTTTAGTCACAACGGGGAACCTTATTACTTTTCAAAGATTTCTGTAACAAATTTTCAGAAAGCTTTTGAGGCTATTCGTAATCCTGAAATTATAGTAAAAGATAATATCTCAGGAAAAGCTAAAATACAAATTTATAACAATCTTACTATTTGGCAAAATAACACTGGTTCTACTTTCTATACAATAGTTTCGTCTTCTACTGTACTATCCTGGATTAACGAATATGTTACAGTTAATAACACCTTGAATTATCAACAATACAAAGAACCTTATAGTAAAGTTACAAATACTTTTGTGCAAAACGAGCGTTTGGCAGCATATCATAATACAAAATCTTTTGGTCAGTATAATATCTTTTTGGCAATATTTTTTACGATTAGCTTTGTTGTTATTATGGGGGCTGGTATTTATTTAGCGATGGAAGAAAAAATAGAAGGAATAGTTTTATTGCCACTTTTTATTTATTTTTTCATTTTATCATTAAAAATGGCTCTTACAACTTCATAAACAACAAATGAAATCTTGTTAAAGCAAAAATTTAACTATCAATAATTTTGCAAATACAATAATATGCCGTATTCAATTAAATATGTATCAGATAACTATCATCTCCGGTTTTGCAAATTTATCCTTTATAATATTTAAGTATCAGGTATAATATTTAAATCTTGGGACGGTTATTGAAATTAGTTTCAATTATATAAATCTTTTTATATGTCATAAAAATTAGAAATAATATATCTTATCTATAGATCTAAAACCATATGCCTTGATGATATATCCAAAATAATATATCTACATTGGTATATCTAATTTCTATATATTTTATAATTTCAAAATAAAAAAGAGGCAATATTAAAAGTTATTAAAGGTAATATCAAAAGATTAAGATTATAAACAAAAATTAAAAAATACCAAAATACTTTTATGAATTTTTATAGTTTAATTATTTTTCTTTTTAATATATTGTTCTGGCTTAAATTCTTTTGGAAGGTTACCCTGGTAAAAAGATATATTATTTCTATGTTTGGATGAATGCTCAATTCCTCCGCAAAGGGAACATTGTTGCTGATGAATTTGTTCACCCTCTTTTACATTTTCATGCTGATAGCCATCTTCTTTTTTTATTGAGGTGTCGTTTTTTAATGTCATTATAATCCTTTATCTTCATTTCAATATCCGTGTTGTTTTTTTATTCTTGTGTTGTTTTTGTTCTTGTGTTGTTTTTTGTTCTTATGTTGTTTTTGTTCTTATGTTGTTTTTGTTCTTATGTTGTTTTTGTTTTTGTGTCCTTCTTATTCTTGTATTTTTTAATAGTGAATGTTATTTTGTTTTTTATTTATTAAATAACTTATGTTTTATATTGAGCATTAATATTGTAACCTATAATCTTTATAAAATAGATTATTTATCTTTATTTTAACATGATATGGTAAAAGAAAAGATAAAATATATTTTTAAATTTACCTATAATGAAAACAATGTATTAGAGAACAGGGGATTCCTTCATGATAAAAATTAAATGTAGGCAAACCAATTTTTGATGAAAAATGATATATTTAATAGTAAATACACTATTTATAATAGTTTCTCTTTTTCGGAAAATTATCCAATAAAAAATAATGTATTCAGTAATATGTAGTTATTCATTAAAATAATCATGTTTTAAACATTATACAATATTAATATGAGCAAAAAATACCAACTTCTTACGAACGACACTATACAGATAAACGGCCAAAACCCGTCTCGTATATTACCCGTCTCGTATGTTCCCGAATCCGTGAATTATATAAATTACAAACAGGAAAGTTGGAGAATGTTTTTGTTCAACATATAAGAGTAGTGTTTGATAATAATTACTCTTTCTAAAAAATAATTATTATTATCCCTTTGGTTACCATTTTGACATAAGATAATGATAAATTGCAATTTAATAAAAAATCTCTATAATGATTATATGATTAACTTTATGTCAGTCCTTCACGAAAAAAGATTTTATTCCAAGAAAAGTGTTGCTTTTTTGGAAAATGTAGCTATGCCTAAAAGCATATGCGAGAATGGAAATATTGTGTTGTTAAACAAGATAGACGATGGGTCTTCGGACATCGATAAATACTGTGTTTACTTGTGAACACTTAATGCGATAGCGAGTGTTTGAGATAAATATGTCTATATTTCTTGCCGCAAGCCAACGCTGGATTTAATAATTCAATATAAGGCTACGAATGAAATACACCGTATTTAAGTTTAGATAGTATTTTAATCTTATTCATCTAAAACTAAGTCGCTAATGAGAAATAAAGATTTAGAAAAACAAAAGTTTTCTTACGAGAACTAATATCATATATAAATAAAAGGAAAATACCATGAACACCATAAACAATATAAATAAACCAACTAAAACAAAAGATCGTGTTTACCTCGAGATACGTGCAGCCGTAGGCGGCGAAGATGCCGCTCTTTTTGCCATGGACTTATGTCAAATGTATCAAAATTTGACACGTATTAAAATGTGGCAATGCGAAATTACTGATATTATTCCCGGAAAATATCAGGGATATCGTAAAGTAATCCTAAAAATCAAGGGATTTGAAGCTTTTATGTTTTTACAAAAAGAAGCAGGTATACACCGCATACAACGAGTTCCCCCTACCGAGACGCAAGGACGAAGACAAACCTCTACGGTTACTGTAGCAGTTTTTTATGAAAAAAGCCCGGAAGTGATAACTGCTACTGCAAAACATATCAAAATTGATACATTTCGCAGTAGCGGACACGGAGGTCAAAATGTTAACAAAGTAGAAACAGGAGTAAGGGTAACACATATTCCTACGGGAATTACGGTAACGCAACGCCATGGACGTAAACAGGGGCAAAATAAGAAAACTGCGCTACTGACTTTACAGGAAAAGATTTTATCATTACAGGAACAAACGGAGGAAACTGCCAAGCAACAACTTCGCCAAACAATGGTACAAGACGGGGAGCGCGGTGAAAAGATACGTACTTATAACTATATTCGTCAACAAGTAATAGATCATCGTTCAGGAAAAAAGGCTAATCTTCAAAAGGTACTAGAGGGGCATTTAGAGCTTATTAGATAAATCCCATAGAATTTATTAGATAGATAGATAAATTTTGATTGTATCAATACCATATAAATCAACATTATATAAATAATAAGAGCTGTCTAATTTTAATAATTTTGACAAGGAAGGTTATTAAAACTAGATGGTTTACCTTATGCACAAGGCATTCCTTCTGAATGAATAAATTTGCAGGATTAAGAACGCTTATGTTAATATAAAAGTATGTTGTATTGGAAGTATACTGTGTTAAAAAGGAACTTATTATGTCAATAGCATCATATCCAAAAGAAACTCAATTTACCGATATTGAAATTAACTACAAAAAGAATCTGGTTTTACAATATTTAGAAGCATACCTTAAAGAAGGAAAAAATCAGGATAATGTAAGAAAGGAAATTCAGATCCAATCTGATAATAATTCAGAAGCTAAAGTGTCCTTGTTTGTGTATGCTCCTGAAAAGAAACTTATAAGAAGTGAAATATATGAACTTCGTCCTACCAACAAGGAAACAACTTTAATACGTGGTGTCATTTCTTTTTATGAAAGTAAGACATCTGGACATTTTCAGCCCTTGGAACAGCATATTTCTCAGGCTATTTCAGAAGTGTGGTGTGCTGGTCTGGAATGTTTTATAGCCAAGGAAATTCATGATACGGATTCTCTTGCTTTTTTTAAGGAAAAGGAGCGGAAACTATCCGATTTGGCAGTTAAACTCATTGTTAATTTTACAGAAGGGGAAAATATTCTGGAGTAACATTCTTTTTTAATTGCGGTATTTTTGCCATAATTAAAAGTATGTATGTGTATATTACTTCTTTTATAGATACAAAACTTATTTAGGTAAATACAATATTTATCTAAATAAGTTTCTTACAGGTATTCGGAAATTCCTAATATCTGATTTTGGTATTTATGCAACACTCTTTGAGAAATAAAATCAAAACTTTCCTGAATTATATACATGATATAATACAAATATGAAAGGTTCAAATTATTTATCTTTTGATACACGTAAAATGTTTATTCCTTTATATGATTATCATTTCGGAACATACAATAGACATATAAAAAACCCCAATAATGAAGCCATAAAGTATCAAATCGGGACGCTTTCATCTTCTTATTCTGCAGACCCGCGTTATTTTATTACAACTGTTAGAAAAGATATATTTGATGATAATTTAAAAGACTTGGAAAAATATAATTTCCTTGATAAAGAACAATATGGTATTGACAGAAGTGATAGAATACAAAAAGTATTCAGAAGAAAATTTTCTGATATTCTTTTTGTAGTGAAAGAACCCCCAGCTTATTCAAAGAAAAAAGGAACCCTTACTGCTTTCGGGGATGGCAGGATTGATTTAAATTTGCCAAATAATTTAATATCGATAATATACTATTGGCCACAGAAAATAGGTGATAATTTTAGGCAAAAAGGTTTAGATGTTCAAAGACTTTATTCGATAGAAATTTTTGGCCCGAGCAAAGAAGAGGCTAGAAAAGCTTTTGAAAATGCCATGGCTCTTTGTACAACAGGTTTTGGAGATAACTATTTTCAACGATTGGAAAAATACAACAAGAAAATACAGGAAAAACAGCTTAAACAAAAATATCTTCATGTTATCAACAAGAATCTTCCCGATGCAAAGAAAAGTAATGAATTTTTGACGAATGAATCTGCTAGAGAAAAACAGATGCAGATTGTCAATGAAAAATACAGTGCTTATTATAAAGCTTTCAGAGATTTTATTCTTAAGATATCAATTAATAATCAATCCAATAAACTTTTAGATACAATGAAAAAAATAGATCTGGATCATTATGATTTTTTATGTATGGCAAATTCCGATGATCCTCGGTTTGCTAGTCCATTTTTTCATATTAATGGTTTTGCAGGTCATCAATTTGAGGATTTTGAGGCATTGATTTATCTTTCATCCGAAGGTGTTGATTTACAGTGGAAAACAATTCAAATAAAAGATAAAAATTTTTCAAAAAAAATTGATTATATTGATATTAAAAATCTTATGATGTATATTCATAAAGAATATTTAAAAGAAAAGAGACATAAAGTTTCATATATACTGTTTCTTCCTGGGGTATGTGAGAAAATTATTGATTCTTGGGGTGAAGATATGGTAAATCTTAAAAAAACATATGATGAACTTTGTTGCGCAACAGAAATTTTAGGACAACAAAAAAGTAAAAGTAAGGTTATTATAGAAAAAGTCGATAAAAAAAATACACGAAAGATCGTGCGAAATATTGAACATTCCTTGGGTGAAATGGACTTGGAAAACTTCTAATGAATATAACCAAATAGTCAAGAATCCTATTAGAATTGGACTGTGTCAGATTTTTTTGTAATTTTGTTATAATGTATTTATGAAAATTCGTAGGTTTAAAGAAACAAAGATAAGGCGAGTAAAAGAACTTTCCATGAAAACATGTATTAGGAGTTCTGCAGAAACTACAAGAGTTTTATATAACCATAAAGAGCTTTATTTTGATAAGGATTTTCCTTTTAAAATTAAAGATAAACATAGTTTTGTTGAATATAATTATGGAGTCGACTATTTTTACAGAGAAAATCTTAAAGCTGTTTACAATAATAGTCTGGATCAACTAGATAAAATATTATTGAATAAAAACAAAGAAGAAGAACTGTCTTTAATATATAAAAGAATAAAAACTATACCAGAATTTAACAAAGTTCTTTTTATTATCTCAAAACCTGACATACCTAATTAAAATTAAAGATAAACATAGTTTTGTTGAATATAATTATGGAGTCGACTATTTTTACAGAGAAAATCTTAAAGCTGTTTACAATAATAGTCTGGATCAACTAGATAAAATATTATTGAATAAAAACAAAGAAGAAGAACTGTCTTTAATATATAAAAGAATAAAAACTATACCAGAATTTAACAAAGTTCTTTTTATTATCTCAAAACCTGACATACCTAAACAAACGATTCTTTTTGGAGATTATAATTTAACCCCATTGGATTTTGAACAAGTGTCTACTCTGACACTTTTTTGGGCACCTATAGTAAATGGTAGGTTTATTTTTGACTCCGCTTCAATAGACACTGTTTATAATGTAACCATCGTAGCTGAAGACATTAAATTTGCAAAAGATGCTTTACGTAAAGCCTTGGATAACTGTGGAAATATTTTTAGGCCAAATTTTTTTCAGAGCCTTTTATCAATAAGCAAAAAGATACAGCAAGAAATAGAGAAACAAAAATATATTCATCTTATCAACAAGAATCTTCCTGATATGACAAAAGAACCTATTTTTATACAGAATGAGATTACAATGGTAAAACAAAAGCACGTTGTTAATGAAGCATATAAAAAATATTTCAAGATACTTCAGAATTTTATGAATGGGCTTCCTTCTTTGGAACATCCATGTACCATACAAGAGGAGATAAAAAAGTTTGATTTTGAAAACTATGATTTTTTAGCTAGTATAGGTACTAATAATTTGAATCAACTATCCACTAGATATAATTTTAAATTTAATATTTATAAAGCTGCTGGATATTTCTATTCAGATTTACATGAAATTTTAGGTTGGAAAGATGAAATGTCTCCCAATATTCGACTTAAAAATACAAATCCCACCAAAGATAATCCTCAAGAGTTTGTAGATGTATCTTGTGAGAAATTTATGTATTACCTTTTCAAAGAATCTCTGATTAAAAGAAATCTACATGTCCATAATTATCTCTTCAATGACTCTGTTAAGGAAATAGTTGATTTATTGGAACCAGAAACTAAAAAAATCAAAGATGCTTATGAAGAGCTTTGTTTGGCTACTGATACACTTGGTCAACTTAGAATAAAAAAGAAAGCTCTTATTAAAAGATTTAAAGAAAAATATGCCATACAAATTCTTGATGAAATAAGAAAATCATTTGATGGATTAGAAATTGACTTGGATAGTTTTTAAGATCACTGGAATTCTGGTTGCCGGAAAATTGACTATTGACCTCTTTTTGATAAAATAACTATATGGATAAAAAATATCAACTCCTGGAAAACGATATCATACAAGTAAATGGCCAAACTCTGTATCGTATCCAGGCACTGCGAGATATCCCAGGAATTGTGAAGAGAGGAGAACTTGGGGGTTACGTAGCATCCGAAAGTAACCTCAGTCACGAGGGAGATTGTTGGGTAGGGGATGAGGCAAAAGTTTTTGGTAATGCACAGGTTTCTGGTTATGCACAGATTCGTGATAATGCACAGATTTTCAATAATGCACGGGTTTTTGGTTATGCACAGATTCGTGATAATGCACAGGTTTCTGGTAATGCACTGGTTTCTGGTTATGCAAAGATTTCTGATTATGCACTGGTTTTTGGTTATGCACAGGCTTCTGGTTATGTACAGATTCGTGATGACGCGGAGGTTTCTGGTTATGCACAGGTTTTTGGTCGTGCAAAGATTTCTGGTAAAGCATGTATTCGTAATAATGCACGGGTTTATGATAATGCATGGGTTTTTGGTAATGCATGGATTTATGATAACGCACAGATTTATGATTCTGCATGGGTTTTTGGTT
>JAJZKH010000002.1:0-3042 GCA_021850955.1 Microcaldota archaeon | reverse complement strand
TAATGCATGGATTTATGATAACGCACAGATTTATGATTCTGCATGGGTTTTTGGTTGTGCATGGGTTTTTGGTAACGTACGGATTTGTGATAATGCACAGGTTTCTGGCAATGTCAAGATTCGTGATAATGTCTGGATTGGAGGAGAAATACATTTTAGTGGTAATATCATATTGATAGGGCAACTTAAGCTATACTCCAAGAAAATACGGGAAATTGAAGCAAACAGCCCAGTGTATGTTAGTGGGATTGAGTTGTGAGAAGTATTTTTTTATTGCATATAATACAGAGTTTTGAATTAAAGATATAGAAAGAATAATAAATATTGAATATTAGAGATAAAAGGTTACGACGTTCCTCCTCTTGACATCATTTACGAAATAAAATGAAGATATTATTTGCATTGTATCAATAAAAAACACATATAAAATAAAAAATATGTATAAATCTATATTACAGCAATAAAAATGAGCAATAGGGTGACCACACTACGCCCCATTAAAGTGTATGACAAAAATATTTTAATTAATAGTTATTGTATATTTGACAGCTTTAATTTTCTTATGTTATGGTAATAATAGAAGGTAAATGGAAAATACTAGATAATAAACATTGTTGTATTTTTTTATTTATTTTTTTAAAGACACCATATAAAGTATGTGAGATAAAATAATAACGTTTTAGAATATTGTTTATTATATTTTTGTAAAAGATCAGGATTTTATATTATGTACAAAGAGTTGACCAAATGACAGTTTTTTCAATAGATCCAGAGATTGAATCCCTGGCGCAGAGAATTACAAGCCGTATATATTGTCATGACGAAGCAAATGAAATTTCCACGGAAAACCATAGGGTTTCTACAAATATTATTACAGTTCCTATTAATCTTGATTTATATCTCAAAGATTGTAATATGACATTAAAGTATGTAAAATTTAAAAATCCTAAAATAATCTCACTATATAATCCAAAAAAGAGGCTTCTTTTAATATCCAATGATGAATTTAACAATGTTTATTATGCCATGTACCAGTTGTCACACTATTATCTGCAAATTCCTTTACACCCCATAATTAGAGATGAAGTATGCCATCATGAAATAGGGTCAAATAAAATACTTTCCCTTTCCTTGGCGCTTCTTATGCCAAAAGAAACAACAATATTATTATCTTCACTTTGTAATGATATCTCGCGTATTGCTTATAAGTTTAACGTTGGACCGCCATTCTTAAGGATGCGCCTTGTTAGTTTGAAGATAATTTGATATTCCACCTTAAAACGAATTTCTTGACCAATTAAGATGTAAAGCGTTTATCTTTTTTAGGCGTTCTCATTTTTGTTTAAACTGGCATGGTCAGAATCTCCTTTGTTCATAAAAACAAAGGTAAAAACTACAACACACATTGCCACTCCAGTCCCTAACCCTAGTAATAATATTGAAAATAGACCGAAGGCATATTTTACAACCATCATTCCTACTCTTCCGGCCAACGTTATACAGGATATACCAACAATTCCAGCCAGTACCATTACACCAGTAAAAACCACATCATCACAAAAAGAATGTGATCCCATTACTTCTTTGTTTTTCATTACACTGCCTCCTATTTGATATGAGTATTATTACAATATCTAAATTATATAATAGTCACAAAGCTTCTTGCAGGTCTTTTAATACAACAATATTCAAATTTGACATAAAAGAACAGATTTGGTATATTGAAAGAGCCGAGGTGGTGGAATGGTATACACGGAGGTCTTAAAAACCTCTGCCGAAAGGCTTGAGGGTTCGAATCCCTTTCTCGGTACCATTATTTCTTACCTGTGTCGTTACCTTATATTATGAACCAAAAATACCAACTCCTGGAAAACGACACCATACAGATAGAAGGACAAATCCTGTATCGTATTCAGGCACTGCGAGATATTCCTGGGATTGTGAGGAAGGCTAGTTCAGTGGATATATAGCATCTGGGAATAACTCTATAATCAAAAACTGAAATACCTCACACATATTTAACCACAAGTGAAAAATGCATATCAATATTAATCATATTATGTTAAAACTTTAGTAGAATAGAAAACAAAGAGGATGCAATCTAAAAAAAATAAGATATTGACAAACATGAATAAAGAAATTCAAATACAAACTTACGAACAAGCAAGAGAGGTGGAAAATAAGATAATTACAGGTGGTTTTGCTACCTATGATCTTATTCAGTGGGTATGCACAGAAGTCATGGAGGAGACTTTCCTGACTACGCTTCTTGGAGTGCAATCCTCCCAGATAAAACGATGGAGAAAAGGAAAAGTAACCAATCCCAGAAAAGCAACTGTTAAAAAGATACAAACCGTCGCAGCGATCCTTTTATATCTTCGTGGTTGTTATACTACACCAGAAGCAGTATATAAATGGTTTTTTAGAGCACATCCTTTATTAGGTGATTGTTGTCCCGTTGATTTACTTGATGAACCTATTAATCAAAAAAAGCTTATAATTGTAGCGGAATCACTGTTGGATACATCAGCTACTTGATATTTTTGAATTAACAAAATGGAAGGCTGTATTATTTAAGTTGCTTATTATCAAGGGTTTTTATTGTAATGATTTTTCAACTTAAAATCTAGATTAATATCTTGAAGAGTTGAACAAAAAGAAACCTTAACAATACCAAGAATATCACTATTTCTGGTCTTTGTTCGGCTACTGTTAAATAAAGACCCTGGACATAAACTATCAACGATGCAATAAGTAGAAGTGCTATTAAAACATTTGAATAAAAATTAAAAGAACCTGTGTTATGGTAAGCCTTCAAACGTTCTTTTTGTATAATAGTATTGGTTGCTTTACTATAAGACTCCTTGTGCTATTGGTAATTTAAGGTATTATTAACGCTGATATACTCATTGATCCAAGATAGAACCGTAGAAGAGGGAACTGTTGTATAGAAAATAGTTCCCGTATTGTTTGTCCAAATAGTAAGGTTATTGTAAATTTGTAATGAGGTCTTTTCTGAGATATTGTTTGCCACTAAAATTT
>JAJZKH010000045.1 GCA_021850955.1 Microcaldota archaeon | reverse complement strand
TGGCATTTTTACAATATAAAAATAATATTTTCATCTAAAAAAGTTATAAAGTAAAATGTTTAAGAATAATTTTTTAAAATTACTTTAATATTTTCTAATTATAAACTCAATTAATTTTTACTGATTTTAAAAGCAACTCCTCAAATCTTGCAACAGCATCTTTTCTACTCATTTTTAGAATATGTTCGCTTTTCTTGTTTATTATATTAAATGGGGGTATTTTATATGCAAATGAGTCATCAAATATGAAACGTTCGTGTTGTTGCATTGCATCATTTTGATTCATTAGTTTTATTTCTAATTCTATACCTTCCTGGTTTAACTCAGTCCTTAAATCTCTGTATTCTTTATTAAAAGAAGCGTCTAACATCTCACTAGATGAAATAATTGTTATTTTTTTAATATTTTTATTGCTTGAGATTAATCTATAAAAATTTAGAAGTGCTTGGGAGTTAAAATGTTTGTCTACTATTCCTATATTTCCCGTAAATACTGAAAACATTTTTTCCTTTAAATTTATCATGTTTGTATAAGGTGTATTTGGGGATATTTTTATTCCTGAAAAACGTTTTTTTACTACTGTTCCGTAAATTTTATAACCTATATAAGAATCTAAAACTATTGAAAACACTATTGACAAGTAGGTAATATCTAATGTCAAGCTATACAAACTAAAATCAAAGGCGGAGTAGGTTATAAACAATAATAAAAGGTAAATAAATACTAGAATTAAATGTAATGGAATGTAAATTTTTAAAAAATTCTCATAGCCGCTTTGCCTATGCAACCAAAGAACAAATGATATTACAAATAGTACAAACCCTATACATGTTATTATATACGATTCTAATATTGCTTGATAAAAAACTTCATTTTGTGAAGCAGTATATTGTAACAAACTTATTATGCTAGAATTTGTTGCGCTGGAAGTAAGTATTGCTGCTGCACCTAATCCATACTGGGTTGAGAAGAACTGAACACTTAGTACTCCGCTGCCTAGAAGTATTATTGAAAAAGTAATGAGCAAAATACTCAAGGTTTTGTTATCATAAACTTTTTCAGGTTCCATGTTATGATAACTCTTGTTTGTTATAAATAGCTTATCTTTGATTAAGGTTAAAAAATTACAGTTTACCTATATCATTAACTATATCTATATCTAATGTTCTTTTTCCTAATCTCCAATTAGCAGGTATTGCACAGATATGTCCTTCAGATGTAGGTGTATCTCTCACATACTTTAATGCCATAAAGGAGGTGTATATATGATCAACATCTTTTCCTAGTGCGTCGTTGTGTATTGATACATACTGTATCTTTCCATCAGGATCTATAATTACAGTTCCTCTTCTTGCAGCACCTGTTTGTGTATTTAAAAATCCGTAATCAGTGGATATTTTTTTATTAAAATCTTCTATAAGGGGTATTTTACTAGTTTTTACCCTAGGTGAGGTTTCACTCCATGCCTTATGTGAATATAAACTATCTGTACTTATTGCTACAATCTCAGCTCCATTCTTTTTAAACTCTTCATAACTTGTCATAAAGGCCTCTATATCTGTAGCACAAACGAATGTAAAATCTCCAGGATAAAATGTAATTATTACCCACTTGCCTTTATAATCTGATAATTTAAAATCTTTTATTTTCTGAGCTTCTGGAAACCATGCCTTTGCTTTTATCTCTGGTGCTTGTTCTTCTATACTCCACATTGCATACATAAAATCACATTATTATTTGTTTTGTAAATCTATTAAATATTATGTTGTATTTCCTTTAGTAAATGCCCATGCACATACAAAAACCATTATAATGGATGATATTAACATCGCAGTCAAGTCTAGACCTATCCCAAATGTTGAGGTACCTAATAAAGTAGCTCTTAATCCATCTACCCCATATGTAAGTGGGTTTAAGTAAGCAACATATTTGAGTACTGTTGGTAATGTAGTTACAGGAACCAAAGCTCCAGAAATAAAAAATAATGGGAATGCAACGAACTGCATTACTATTCCAAAACCTTGGAAATCACTCATGAATGATCCTATAGCTAAACCTAAACTGATGAAGGTTATTGCGATAAGCAACATAAACACAAGGAATACTAATGTTACTGCAGTCACGCTTAAGGAAAAGCCAAGCAATACTCCTATTATTACTACTAATACACCCTGAATTAATGCAGTACTTGCGCCACCTATGATTTTGCCTAGCGCTATAGATATTCGTGAGTTAGGGGTTACCATTATTTCTTTTAAAAATCCAAATTGTTTATCCCATATTATTGATGCCCCGTTATTTATACTTGTAAATAAAAGTGACATGCCCACAATTCCGGGAACTAAGAAATCAAAATAATTTACATTGCCGCTTAAATGAACTAAACTATTAAAACTATAACCTAAGCCTATAAGAAAAAGCAAAGGCATGACTATCATACCTATTACTCTTGATTTTGCTCTTATAAATCTTTTAATTTCTCTAAGCCAAATAACATAAATTGCTTTAAACTCTATCATCTTATACGCCCATGAATCATTCTCATTTTATCCTTAAAACTTCCTGTTTCCTCTCGTATCCCTTTTCCTGTTATTTTTATGAATACATCTTCTAAACTTGGTTTCCTAAGATTTACTGAATTGACTTTTATGTTGTTCTTTTTTGCAATATCTAAAACATCTAACATCTTTTTCTCTCCATCATCTACAGTTAGTTCTATAACATCATTAATTATTTTCACATTCTTTATCCATTTTATCTTAGTGAAAATATCTTTATTTGTTGGAAAATCAATTTTTAATGAGATTATATCTCCACCCATTTTATTTTTCAATTTTTCAGGAGTGTCTAATGCTACAATTTTCCCATGATCTACAAATGCCACTCTATTACAAAGAAAATCAGCTTCTTCTATATAATGTGTTGTAAGTATTATTGTTGTTTTATGTTTTTTATTTAATTCTATTATATAATCCCAAATTTTTCTTCTTGTTTGAGGATCTAAACCTACAGTAGGTTCATCTAAAAATATTACTTTTGGTTGATGCATTAGCCCTCTCGCTATCTCTAATCTTCTTTTCATACCTCCAGAATAATTTTCAACTAAAATATCGGCTTTATCTTCCAACTCCACAAGCTTCAACACTTCTGAAATTCTCTTCAACATTAACTTATTTTCTAAATTATATAACATTCCATGAAAAATAAGATTTTCTTTACCTGTTAATTTATCATCTAAAGATGGATCTTGAAATACAATGCCTATATTTTTTCTAACATTGCTTTTATTGTTTTTTATATCGTAATTTGCAACCCTTGCCTTTCCAGAAGTTGGTTCTATCAATGTTGTAAGCATCTTGATAGTGGTTGTTTTTCCAGCGCCGTTTGGTCCTAACAAACCAAATATCTCTCCAGAGTTGACTTTAAATGACACTCCGTTAACTGCTATAAATTCTTTAAATTTTTTAACAAGAGAGTCTACCTCTATATCAAATGTAATTTTATTATTTTGATTAAATTGATTCAATAATACACCAGAATAGTTTAAAATTAAACTATAATAGGAAATATATATATTTAAAGTTATTGATTATTTATGTGTTAATAATAACTTCTGGCAATTGCTCATTTATCAATATTTAATAAGCTATTCTGATAACGTATATTATGTCTGAAGAAAAATATCAATGTAAAATATGTAAATTACATTACCTTAATAGAGCAATAGCTGATAAATGCTATTTATGGTGTTCAACCCACGACAGCTGCAATTTAGAGATAGCGACTCAATCTTTAGAGGCATTAGAGTATAATAAGCGAGGTAAAAAATAAATTTATATTTAATTTATATTAGAGTCCATTGATAAAAATAATAAAGTCTAGAGTATTTATATTATTTATATACTTTTTCTCTTAAAAAGTAACATTTAAATATCATACTTTTCAAAATATTTGGTATGAAAATTGAGGTTAAAGCTTCATCTGTTGAACAAAGGGAAAGGGTTAACTCTAAAAGTAGTGTAATTTCATTAATACCTTACAATAGGAGTGAGATAGCTCTTCTTACAAAAAATAACAAAGAGGCATTATCGGCTTTTGATTTATGTATGAAATCATTACCTGATGACTCTAAAAGAGTTTCAGTCTCATCAGAACTTGTGGAGATAGCAGAAAAATCAGGATTATATAAAAAATCTGAAGAGATATTTTCAATTATTCTTAAAAATGTAAGAAGGACAGACAAAAAGGAAGCAGTAAGGCTTAGAACAAATTTACATGAGATTAATTCTTCAATAAAAAAATCAAGATATGGTTTAAACACCACCTCTGAAGCATTAATATTTTTCTATATGGCAAGAGGTTTTGCACCAGAGTCAATTCTAGGCGCTGAGTCAAAGATAGAAAAGGTTTTTGAAAGGATTGCATTTGAAAAGGCTAATGCAGTGGTCAAAAAAGTTAATGAGCTACTTAAGTTACAATAATAATTTATATTTGTTTGAACAAATATATTTCTGATTTTATGACAAAAACAAAGATAATATCTACATTTGGTCCGGCACTTTCTGATTTATCTGTATTGAAAGAGGCATTAAAATACGCAGATATAATACGATTTAATTTCTCTCATGGTTCTCCAGAAGAAAAACTAGAAGCAAAAGAAAAAATTTTGAAGTTGTCCAAAGAGCTAAACAGAGATATTGCATTTTTAGCAGATCTTCCTGGTCCTAAGATACGTGTTTCAAAACTAGAAAACGATGTAATAATTAAAACAGGAGATACTGTAGTGTTTTCACATTCATCAAATGCAGCTCCGAGTGAGGTTCCCATTGAAATAGATATATTTGATGATATGAAGATAGGATGTGAAGTTTCAATTGGAGATGGAAATCCTAAGTTAATGATAAAGGAACTTAAAAACAGAAAGATAATATGCACAGCACTTCAAGATGGTAGAATAGCAAGTAGAAAAGGGATAAATGTAAAAGGAGTAAACATGAGTGCCGCTCCTCCAACAAAAGAAGACCTTAAACTTATTGAGTTTGCAAGAGATAATGATTTTGATTATATTGCACTATCTTTTGTAAAAACAGCACAGAATGTAAAAGAGGCGAGGAAGTTATCCGGAGATTTATTAATCATATCTAAAATAGAACGTCAGGAAGCGATTTCAGATATAAAGGAAATTATAAAGGAATCAGATGGAATAATGATAGCTAGAGGGGATATGGCATTAAATATAGAGTTTAATCAAGTACCTATAGTTCAGGATATGATAATAGAAGAATGCAGAAAAAGTAGTAAACCTGTGATTGTAGCTACTCAGATGTTAGCAAGTATGACCTCTAACCAAAGTCCAACTAGAGCAGAGATGACTGATGTTGCTAACGCAGTAAAATCAGGAACAGATTGTGTAATGTTGAGCGATGAAACAGCAGTTGGAAAGTATCCATTAGATGCATTAAAAGCAATGTCAAGCATAATTACTTATACGGAAGCTGTCGGTTTAAGCAACAAAGAACAAATAAAAAATATAAATGACAAAAGAGAAAGTATAGCAGCCGCTGCGGCAGGAATAACTCGTATGTGTAAAACAGAGGGTATCTTTATACCTAGCATTACTGGAAAAACAGCAAAGACCATTTCAAGCTTTAGACCAGAATCTGAGATATTTGCCATTACAGACTCTGAAAAACTCAGAAGATCTATGTGCATGTATTATGGAATTAGGGGAATAAATTTAGGGAAGTTTTCAACAGAAGAGGATATGACTAGCGCAATAAAAAAACACGCAGAAGATTTGTCCATAAGTTCATATATAATAGTATTCGGTAAATCAGCAAGCACTGGAATTTCAGACACAATAAAGTGTATATGGTAATTTTTAGTTTATATAAAATAATTTTAAGGGATAGTTAGCATTAGCTTTGTTAGCATTAGCTTTACGAGTTTATAGCTAGAAAGCCTAGGGTTTAAAGTCCTTGGAAGACCTCACTTGAATCTAATTGTATCTAAATCCATAGGGGATCTACTTTCAACCTTAAATCTATTTCCTAAAAATCGTGCTAGGTCTTCGCATCGGCTTTCTTCGCCGTGCATTGTATATATCTTCCTTGCAGCAGGTTTTAAATGTTCTACAAAGTTTGTTAATTGCACTCTATCACTATGTCCTGAAAAAGCATCAATTGTTTTTACCTCCATATTTACCTTTACCTGCTCCATCTTTCCATCCTCACCAGGAAGAGCCGTTTCTTTTAATCCGTTCTGTACCCGCCTTCCGAAAGATCCTGCACTGTTGAATCCTACGAAAACGAGTAGATTTTTAGGGTCA
>JAJZKH010000044.1 GCA_021850955.1 Microcaldota archaeon | reverse complement strand
AGATAGTAAAAAACGGAAAGATCTGTGTAGCAATAGGTGGAGATGGAACATTCATCCATGCCATCAAAAAATACTCCTGCCCAATACTTATGATTAGAGATAATGATCCTAGCAGCACAGGATATTATGCAGATATTGGAATTGATAAATTGGACCTTGCAATTAAAAAACTTCTAAACGGTGCATATAAAGTAGAAAGTATAGGCAAAAAATTAGAGCTATCCCACAAAGAAAGAAAGTTTTATGCAGTAAACGAAGTCGCAATGATAAATAAGCTAGGAGAAATAAGTTTTAAATTATATCAAATCAAAAATGGCAAGAGGAAAACACTATATCCTTTTGTAATGAGTGGAGATGGCGCCATAATAACCAGCCAAGTAGGCTCAACGGCATATAACAGATCTGCAGGAGGCCCTATAATATTAGATGACAAAGTTATGTGCATTACCTTTCTAAATCCCGATGGACCATATAAGAACTCAATGATAGTAAGTTCAGATGATATTATTGAAATAGAGATAGTTAAGTACAACGGATACTTAAGATATGATGGAATTCAAGTAAGCGAGATCGGACCTGGAGATATTATAAGAGTAAAGTACTCCAAAAAAGAGATAAGAATAGTAAAATTAGATGGCATAGAAGAGGATTTTGGAGATAAATTAAAAAGGATTATGGAACGAAAACTTAAGAAAATAAACTAATAGAAAATTATAGTCTATTTTTTAATATAGTTTTAAATATATTATAACCATCAGAAAAGGTTCTTAACTTGCCAGTTCCAGTATCTCTTTTCTTTTCGACACTTGGTATCTCAATGACCTTCATATGTTTTTTTGCTGCGTTTATGTTTATCTCAGTTTCTATGGCAAATCTATCTTCCTTTAGGTTGAGATCCTTTATTATTTTCTTTCTAAAACCGCGATATCCATAACATAAATCAGAGTAATGAGAACCAAAAAATAGATTAACAAGCAATACAAAAAATCTATTGCCAAACTTCCTAAAATACGGCATATCCTCAGTTCCGCCGCCGGTTATAAAACGTGATCCCATACAGATATCATATCCTATTTTTATGCTGTCTATTATAAGATAAAGTTCTTTTGGATCATTAGAAAGATCCGCATCCATAGATATTAGTATATCGCCTTTCGCCTTATCAAAACCCTTCCTTAAAGCAGAACCTTTCCCTTTTTTATCATAAATCACTATTGCCCCATTTTCTATTGCTTTTTTTACTGTATTATCTGAAGAATAGCCGTCTACGACTATTATCTCATATGATTGAGAGGATAATATTTTTTTTATGCTTTTGATTACTCGTTCTATATTTTCTTCTTCATTTAGAGTAGGTATTATTATTGAGATTTCTATTTTTTTCATTCAATCCTCAAGTATTTTCTAGGTATTTTCTTAAGCATATCTTCAGTAAGATATGGAACACCACTTAATATAAGTTTTATTCTATTGCCAAATGTTTCAAATACAGTTATGCTTGCGTAAGTAGGCCTGAAAGAAAAACTCCCAAATTCATCGGAGTTTACTGCATAAGAGATTGTAGCTACAATTGGATCATGATGGGTAACTCCCAAGATTACATCTTTTCCAGAGTTCTTGTTTATAAAAGATACCATTCTTTTTTGTAAAGACTCAAAAGGTTCTATCTTGTTTTTTGCTGAGAGCTTCCATGAATTATCTGTCACAATAGAATTACGCATTTTTTTAAAACGACGTTCGATTAAATCAATCTCTATTTTAGGTTTTATGTTTATCTTGCTTTTTATAATATCGGATGTTTGCCTTGTCCTAAGTATAGGACTGGTGAAAAAATCAGTAATCTTTAATTTTTTAAGTTCATTTGCCGTTGCAGTTGCCTGAGATATACCAGCAGGAGTAAGAGGATACTTATTCAGATAATCAGAAAGAATATGGATAATATTGCCTTCACTTTCTCCGTGCCTTACTAAGATTATTAATGACAATAAATCACCTACCGTAACCAATATAAATCAAGTATGCATAATTATAATAACGAAGAGTATTAAAGTGTATCTATGTCAGTAACAAAAATGGCTAAAATAGGATTGACTGCACTTAGAAATAATATAGGCCAGTTAGATCACCCTTACAAATTGACATTTTCAATTTCTTATTGGTGCCAGTCCAGATGCATAACATGCAATATATGGCAGATAAAACCAACTGGAGAGCTTGATATCGAAGAGATAAGAGATTTTGCAAGAAAAAACAATTACTTTAAGTGGATAGAGATAACTGGAGGGGAACCTTTCTTAAGAAAAGATATTGTAGAGATAGTGCGTGCTTTTAAAGATACCTCAAAAGATCTCTTTGTTTTGACAATGCCAACCAACTCCTTATGTAATCATGATATGGTAATAGAAAAGTTAAAGCAGATACTAGAATTAGGAATACCTAAGGTTTCTATAACTCTTAGTCTAGATGGGTATAGAGAACTGCATGATAAAATAAGGGGAGTTCCAGGGAATTTTGATAAAGTAATTGATATGGGAAGAAGGCTTAATGAACTACAAAAACAATACAAAAGCCTATTTTTTGTTTTTGGATATACTATGAGCAAGTTCAACCAAGGAATGCTTGAAAAAACATATGAAGCTGTTAAGGCCGAGCTACCATGGGTGAGTTATAATAATTTTCATGTAAACGTAGGCCAAATATCAGATAGCTATTATAAAAATGGTGAGATGGATATTAGAGCAGAGAAAAATGAAATGGAAAATGAAATAAATTTTCTAATAAAGAAAAGACAATTTGAGGTTGGTGCAATACCTATAATAGAAAATATATTCTTAAAAAATTTGGTAAAGTATGTTAAAACTGAAAAATCACCTATGAAAAGTAAAAGTCTTGATGCGTCTTTGTTTATGGATAGTTATGGAAATGTTTATCCATCAATAATGTGGGGCAGAAAAATTGGAAATATAAGAGAGTATGGATACTCTTTGAAAAAGATGTGGCATAATATTGATGCTGAAGAAGTTAGAAAGATAGTTAAGGAAGGAAAAGAGCCAACGTGTTGGACGGCGTGTGAGGCATATCAGAGCATAGTAGGAGATATAAAAAGTTTTATCTTTTAATTAGTAACTCTAAAAAATTGACTATAACATCTCGAGTTTCTTTAGGATTTGAATAATGCGAAGTATGTTTCGAATTTTTTATTATTTTAACTGAGCAATTAGGAATATATTTTTTAAAGATATAAGCAAATTTTTTATCTATAATATTATCGTCATCGCCCCAGATTATTAATGTAGGCGCAGTTATACTTTGAAGATCATTTTCAGTGATCTGACTAGAGCTAAATTCATCCTCTATTATGCTTTTAACTACATATTCATTGGCATTGATTTGCAATGCTTTTTTAAGAAGTTCTTTTTTATATTGCTCTCTTTTTTTAGTACCTACAACTTCATCAAAAAAACCTTTAAGTCCACCAGCATCTTCAAGTATTAAGGCAGTTATCATTGGATTTGACCTTGCTAATAATGCAGCTATCCAACCACCATAAGAGTGTCCCATTATAGAGTATTTTTTAATTTGTTCATTTTCCAGAATATTTTTTACTATTTCTTCTTGAAGGCTAACATGATAATCTATTTTTGGAGCATCTGAATCGCCATGACCTAATAAGTCAGGTATTATTATTGTAAATGTATCTGGAAGTTGTTCTACAAAACGAGTCCAACTTTTCCCGCTAGCCGCAAGACCATGAATCAAAACAAGAACATTATCTGTATTTTTAGATGCATAATGTATGCGATAATTAATAGTTCCTAGTGCAGTCTTTATTTTTTTATTTTGTAAATCAGAAAAAAGTATCATCCTACCAGCCAAGAAAACTCAAATTTTTTGATTATCTAATAATGATCTAAGTAATAGCATTAAATTGCTAGATTCACGCAGTCTTCTATACGAATAACTTAACCAACTTGTACCAAATGGAACATACAAATACATATTATGGTTTTTAGCAAGTTTTAGAGCTAATTTATTACGTATGCCATAAAGCATAGCATAATCTGGCATTTTTTTGTATAGCCTTGAAAAGTAAAAGGAGGTTTTTATTATGTTTAGATCATGAGTTGCAAGCATAAAATTTTGTGAATTCTTAAAAAGATATTTCATTATTTGAAGATAATTTACAGTAGAATCTGTTCTGTTATAGGATATGTCTTTTGACTCCGAATATGCACCCTTGACAAGTCTTATTATACCATCATTTTTTGTTATTTTTTGTGCATCTTTTATAGTACGCCTAAGATATGATTGAAGACATATTCCAGCATGAGAGTTATTATCTAAATTTAAATAAAGAGAGATTGTGCTATCAACACTTTCATAAGATTCCATATCTAGCCATGTGAAGACATTTAATTTCTTTGCTTTTTTTATTAATTTAGCATAATTTTCCTCCAACTCGTTTTTACTTATTAAAGAGCCTATCTGAGTAGGCTTTATTGAGATTGAGCAAGTTATATTGTCTTTTTTTATAAGATCAAGAAGTTTTAGATATGTATCTACAGTTTCAGTTACGTTTTTTTTATCCGATAATTCTTCTCCTAGATAATTAAAAATAGGTTTTATTTTTAATGCCGATAATTTTTTGCCTATAGATATAGCACTTTTTTCATCTGGTCCAGCTATCCACCTACCAGCAAATATTTTTTGTGCTAGATACATGATTACACAGTTTCTGCTATTTCCAACTTTGCCATAGCTCTATTAGGATTGTCATAATACTCCCTGCAAAACTCATTTATTTGAGTCAGATTGCGTATACCTTTCTTGTTCATAGCTTCTAGTACTATCGATCTTCTCCTTTCTTCTCTTACTATTTCACTTGGTGGAAGTCCCGTTAGACTTGCAAGTGTATCCCTATATGTAACGCTTGGAAGTATATCTGAACCTTTTCTGGTTTTATAATCATATCTATAAAGATCAGATAAAAGAACTTGAGTCTCAATTCCGGATATTTCAGAGATCTGGGTTATTTTTCTTGTAAATTTACCATCTATATTTATTTGTGAAACCATAACTATCGCATCTATCAATGGTATAATATCTTTCTCAACATTCATTGGTGTGTGCTCCAATCTTGTTATAACATCTCTTGCAGTACTTGCGTGTATAGTACTCATTGATATTTTCCCAATGTTCATTGCGGTCATCATGTCCTTAGCTTCCTTACCTCGTACCTCTCCGACAATAAGCATATCTGGCCTCATTCTAAGTGCATTTTGAACAAGCTCCTCCAAACTTATATCGGTGCTAGTTTCAAGTCTTACGCAGTTTTCTTGTGTTTCGGTATTTAACTCGTAAGTATCCTCAATAGTAACTATTCTCTGCTCTGGTCTAAAAAAACTAAACATTGAATTGAGCAATGTTGTTTTTCCTGCAGCTGGCATCCCTGCTATAAGAAGATTTGCAGGCCTGATTTTAAGGCCTTCTGCATATAGCCAAAATCTCCCTGCCATATTATAACTCATTTCTCCAATGTTTATTAAATCTATTATACTTAATGCTTTTGTTTTAAAATTTCTTATGGTTATATCAGCACCTAGAGGGGATTCAACTATATTGACCCTTGACTTGTTAGGTAGGTGTACGTCATAGATATTTTTATTTGCAGCTACGGTAGTGGCATACATTTTAAACTTTCTAACAAGACGCTCTAGTTTTCTTTTATCGCTTATTACCTCTGGAACCTTTGTTGCACCCTTTTCAGTATCATAAATGAAAATATTATTTGTGTTATTAACCATCACATCTTCAACGGTATCATTATCTATGTACTTTGATATTGGATAAAAATCATCTGCATCTTTAAGTAGTCTTGCTATATCTTCTTTAGATATTTCAGGGTCTATTATTTTTGCTGTTTTCTCTATTATGCCAGTTATATCATGTTCAGTTTGGAAACCGCTAAGTTTTGTTGCAAGCGTATTTAGTACTTCATCTTCGAAGTTAAAAAAGGTATCGTCATCCATCATAAAAACACTTTTTAATATTAATATTTAATTCAACATATATGTATATCAATAACACCATTATATTTTTAACCTTTGTTGCTTATTGATAATATAGGTATAATGGAAATATTTGAGTATGATTTATTAATTTTAGGCAGTGGGATAGCTGGTTTTACAACAGCAATACACGCATTAGAACAGAATAAAAATCTAAAGATTGCGGTTATTTCGAAGTTACATGCAATGAGAAGTCATTCGGTTTCTGCAGAAGGCGGAATATCCGGAGTATTATATCCTGAAAATAAGTTTGATTCAGAAACGCTGCATGCATATGATACAATAAAAGGTTCTGATTATCTTGCAGCCTC